>NZ_JACARS010000017.1:111106-112033 GCF_013386485.1 Pseudomonas sp. P7758
CGAAAGCGGTGGATCAGTCAGCCTATGCGTTGCCTGACACACTGCATTCGCGAGCAAGCCCGCTCCCACCCAAGCCCGCTCCCACATCTGTAAGGGGGGAACCTTGAAAATGAAGCGTCTACTCGGCCTGTTGGCCCTGTTCTCTCTGCTCGCCGGCTGCGCCAGCGGCCTCATCGACCCCAACGGCTATGACGAAACCGGCTCCGCGTCCTACTACGGCGCCAAACACCACGGCAACCGCACTGCCAGCGGTGAACCGTTCAACCAGAATGCCCTGACCGCCGCCCATCGTCGCCTGCCCTTCGGCACGCAGGTTAAGGTCACCAATCTCGACAACAACAAAAGCGTCGTTGTCCGCATCAATGATCGCGGCCCGCATACCCGTGGGCGCCTGATCGACCTTTCACGCAAGGCCGCCGAACAGATCGGTATGATCGGCAGCGGCACCGCGCGCGTTCGCGTGCAAGCCCTCAGCAACTGACCGACGGAGCCCAGGCCATTTCCGCATTAACCGCCCTCTCGCCCTTTAGCCTGATCGAACTGATCAGCGGCCTGCTGCTGTTGATCTTCGGCGCAGAAGTATTAGTGCGCGCCGCCGTGCGCCTGGCGGCCAGCCTCAAGGTGCGCCCGCTGATCATCGGCCTGAGCATCGTCGCCTTCGGCAGCAGCGCGCCGCAGATGGCGATCAGCTTGCAAGCGACCCTGGCGGACAACACCGACATCGCCGTGGGCAGTGTGATCGGCAGCAGCATCTTCAACACCCTCGTGACCCTTGGCCTGGCAGCCCTGATCATTCCGCTGCGGGTCTCCCGGCAACTGGTACGCCTGGATATCCCGATGATGATCATCGCCAGCCTGCTGGTGTTTGTGCTAGCCGCCAATGAAGAACTCACGCCGATCGATGGCCTGTTACTGCTGGTGGCCCTG
>NZ_JACARS010000168.1:0-16404 GCF_013386485.1 Pseudomonas sp. P7758
AAGCCCCCTCGCCACAGGTGTGGGCCTTCACAGGTCTGCATTCTTTTTTACGATCCGGAGTTCGCCATGGCCCTCGCCATTCCCAGCCCCACCCTGAAACAGCGCCTGGCGCGTGCCGAGCGGCTCAACCGCTGGAAGGCCCAGGCCCTGATCGCGCCATTGGTGGTGTTTTTGCTGCTGGTGTTCCTGGTACCGATTGTGGCGCTGCTCTACAAAAGCGTCGGCAACCCGGAAGTGGTGGGCGGCCTGCCGCGCACGGTGGTGGCGGTGACGGCCTGGGACGGTCGTGGCCTGCCCGGCGAGCCGGTGTATCAAGCCATCAGCGAGGACCTGGGCGAAGCCCGGAAAAACTCGACCCTGGGCGACCTCTCCAAACGCTTGAACATGGAGCTGGCGGGCTATCGCAGCCTGCTGACGAAAACCGCGCGGGCGCTGCCGTTCACCGAAGCGCCTGCCTCCTATAAAGAAGCGCTGGAAAACCTCGACGAACGCTGGGGCGACCCGGCGTACTGGCAGGCGATCCGGCGCAACACCAGCAGCCTCACGCCATACTACTTGCTGGCCGCCGTCGATCACCGCATCGACGACCTCGGCGAAATCGCCCCGGCCACCCCGGACCAGGCGATCTACCTCGATATCTTCGCCCGTACGTTCTGGATGGGTCTGGTCATTACCGTGTGCTGCCTGCTATTGGCCTATCCGTTGGCTTACCTGCTGGCCAACTTGCCGGCGCGGCAAAGCAACCTGCTGATGATCCTGGTGCTGCTGCCGTTCTGGACCTCGGTGCTGGTGCGCGTGGCGGCCTGGATCGTGTTGCTGCAGTCCGGCGGCTTGATCAACAGCGCGCTGATGGGCATGGGCCTGATCGATAAACCGGTGGAACTGGTGTTCAACCGGCTCGGCGTCTACATCTCCATGGTGCACATTCTGCTGCCCTTCATGATTTTGCCGATCTACAGCGTGATGAAAGGCATCTCGCCCACCTACATGCGGGCGGCAATCTCCCTGGGCTGCCACCCATTCGCCAGCTTCTGGCGCGTGTACTTCCCGCAGACCTACGCAGGCGTTGGTGCCGGCTGCTTGTTGGTGTTCATTTTGGCGATTGGCTACTACATCACCCCGGCCTTGCTGGGCAGCCCGAACGACCAGATGGTCAGCTACTTCGTGGCCTTCTACACCAACACCAGCATCAACTGGGGCATGGCCACGGCCTTGGGCGGCTTGCTGCTGCTGGCCACCGTGGTGCTGTACCTGATCTACAACTGGCTGGTGGGCGCCAGCCGCCTGCGCCTGAGCTAAGGAGACCGTTGCGATGCTGAGCCCTTATATGTCGCCCGTGGAACGGGTCTGGTTCTACAGCTTGCGGATCCTCTGCGGCCTGATCCTGTTGTTCCTGATCTTGCCGGTGCTGGTGATCATCCCGCTGTCGTTCAACAGTGGAAGTTTCCTGGTCTACCCGCTGCAAGGTTTCTCGCTGCACTGGTACCAGGATTTCTTCGGTTCGGCGGAATGGATGCGCGCCCTGAAGAACAGCATCATCGTGGCTCCGGCGGCTACAGTGCTGGCGATGGTGTTCGGCACGCTGGCGGCGATTGGCCTGACCCGGGGGCACTTTCCCGGCAAGGCGCTGGTGATGGCCCTGGTGATTTCGCCGATGGTAGTGCCCGTGGTGATTATCGGTGTGGCCAGTTACCTGTTCTTCGCGCCGCTGGGCCTGGGCAACAGCTTCTTCTCGCTGATCGTGGTGCACGCGGTGCTGGGCGTGCCGTTTGTGATCATCACCGTGTCGGCGACCTTGCAGGGGTTCAACCATAACCTGGTGCGGGCGGCGGCCAGCCTGGGCGCGTCACCGCTGACGGCGTTTCGTCGGGTGACCTTGCCATTGATTGCCCCGGGGGTGATCTCCGGGGCGCTGTTCGCCTTTGCCACCTCGTTCGATGAAGTGGTAGTGACGCTGTTCCTCGCCGGGCCCGAGCAGGCAACCTTGCCACGGCAGATGTTCAGCGGCATCCGTGAAAACCTCAGCCCTACCATTGCCGCCGCAGCGACCTTGTTGATCGCCTTCTCGGTGGTGCTGTTGCTGACCCTGGAATGGCTGCGCGGGCGTAGCGAGAAACTGCGTACGGCCCAGGTCTAAAGCCAAACAGAGATCAAAATGTGGGAGCGGGCTTGCTCGCGAAGGCGGTGTGTCAGTCAACGGAGATATCGACTGGCCTACCGCCTTCGCGAGCAAGCCCGCTCCCACATTGGGTTTGTGTCTATTCAGTAGCTGAATGCAAGACAACCAGCCCAAGTCAGCTAATCTTGTGCCAGCCCATAACTGATAAGAGGCCGCGCACATGAGTACTTCCTCATTCAAGATCGCCCACAAACTGCTCACCGGCCCAGGCGCCATCGAGCAACTGGCCGCCGAGCTGACGCGGCTGGATGTCGACAACCCGCTGATTGTCACCGATGCGGCACTGGTCAAATCCGGCACCGTGGCGCTGGCGCTGGAACACCTGGGCGAACGGACCTACGAGATTTTCGACCGCGTGCTGCCCGACCCGGAAATCGCCATCGTCGAGGACTGCATGCGCGTCTACCGCGAAGGCGGGCATGACGGCCTGATCGGCGTCGGCGGCGGCAGTGCCATCGACATCGCCAAGAGCGTGGCGGCCTACGCCGGTTACCACGGCGCCCTGGCCGACCTGTTCGGCGTGGACCAGGTGCCGCGCAAAGGCCCGCCGCTGATCGCGATTCCCACCACCGCCGGCACCGGTTCGGAGGTGACCAACGTGGCGATTCTGTCGGACAAGGTCGCGCAACTGAAAAAAGGCATCGTCAGTGATTACCTGCTGCCGGACGTGGCCCTGATCAGCCCGCAGATGACCCTGACTTGCCCGCGCAGCGTCACCGCCGCCAGTGGGGTGGACGCATTGGTGCACGCCATCGAATCCTACCTGTCGCTGAATGCCTCGCCGATCACCGATGCACTGGCCATCGGGGCGATCAAACTGATTGCCAAGGCGTTGCCCAAGGCCTACGCCAACCCCGCCAACCTTGAGGCCCGGGACGACATGGCCACCGCCAGCCTGATGGCCGGGATGGCGTTCGGGAATGCCGGCGTGGGCGCGGTGCATGCGTTGGCCTACCCGTTGGGCGGGCGTTTCAACATCGCCCACGGCGTAAGCAATGCCTTGCTGCTGCCCTACGTGATGCACTGGAACAAGCTGGCGTGTGTGGAGCGCATGCAGGAGATTGCCGAGGCCATGGGCGTGAATATCACGGGTTTGAGTGCGGTGGATGCCGCCGACCAGGCCGTCGATGCGATGACGCGACTGTGTGCCGCAGTCGAGATTCCGTCCGGCCTGCGCAGCTTCGGTGTGCCTGAAGATGCGATCCCGGCCATGGCGGTAGAAGCGGCGGGGATCGAGCGGCTGATGCGCAACAATCCGCGCAAGCTCAGCGCCGCGGATATCGAGAAAATCTACCGGGCAGCTTATTAACCATTGAGCGAGGTCACGGTGCGCGCGGCAAAGCATGAGGTATACAATGCGCGCCATCGTGATTTAGCTCAAAAAGGTGCGTCATGCAGCCCTTCGTCATTGCTCCATCGATTCTCTCCGCCGACTTCGCCCGCCTGGGCGAGGAAGTGGACAAGGTGTTGGCCGCCGGTGCCGACTTCGTTCACTTCGATGTCATGGACAACCACTATGTGCCGAACCTGACCATTGGTCCGATGGTCTGCGCCGCCCTGCGTAAATACGGCGTGACCGCGCCTATCGATACGCACTTGATGGTCAGCCCGGTGGACCGCATCGTCGGTGACTTCATCGAAGCCGGCGCGACCTACATCACCTTCCACCCGGAAGCCACGTTGCACGTGGACCGCACCCTGCAACTGATCCGCGAGGGCGGTTGCAAGGCGGGCCTGGTGTTCAACCCGGCCACTCCGCTGAGCGTGCTTGAGTACGTGATGGACAAAGTCGACATGGTGTTGCTGATGAGCGTCAACCCGGGCTTCGGCGGGCAGAAGTTCATCCCCGGCACCCTCAACAAACTGCGTGAAGCGCGGGCGCTGATCGATGCGTCGGGCCGTGATATCCGCCTGGAGATCGACGGTGGCGTCAACGTCAACAACATCCGCGAAATCGCCGCGGCCGGTGCCGACACCTTTGTGGCCGGTTCGGCAATCTTCAATGCCCCGGACTATCAGGAAGTGATCGCCAAGATGCGTGCAGAACTGGCGCTGGCGCGTCCATGAGTGGCTTTGAGCAACTGTTCCCCGGCAAACTGCCACGGCTGGTGATGTTCGATCTGGACGGTACGTTGATCGATTCAGTGCCGGACCTGGCCGCGGCGGTGGACCAGATGCTGCTCAAGCTGGGGCGCAAGCCGGCGGGTATCGAGTCGGTGCGCGAGTGGGTCGGCAATGGCGCGCAGATGCTGGTGCGTCGGGCCTTGGCCAACAACATCGAGGCCGAGGGTGTCGATGAGGTGGAAGCCGAGCATGCGCTTGAGCTGTTCAACGTGGCCTACGAAAACGGCCACGAACTCACCGTGGTTTATCCCGGCGTGCGCGACACCCTGAAATGGCTGCACAAGCAGGGCGTGGAAATGGCCCTGATCACCAACAAGCCGGAGCGTTTCGTCGCGCCGCTGTTGGACCAGATGAAGATCGGCCGGTATTTCCGCTGGATCATCGGCGGCGATACCTTGCCGCAGAAGAAGCCCGACCCGGCCGCGCTGTTCTTCGTGATGAAAATGGCCAATATCCCGGCGTCCCAATCGCTGTTTGTCGGCGATTCGCGCAGTGATGTGCTGGCGGCGAAAGCGGCGGGGGTCAAGTGCGTGGCCTTGAGTTACGGCTACAACCATGGCCGGCCGATTGCCGAAGAATCCCCGGCGCTGGTGATTGATGACCTGCGCCTGTTAATCCCCGGTTGCTTGGGAACGGGCGCTGAGATAACGTTGCCCGACGCTGTTCCATCCCCTTCTGGAAATCCCATCGTGGTGGTCACTCGCAAACTCTGGATGAAAGTCATCAAGGCCCTGGCCCGCTGGCGTTGGCGCGCCTGACTGATCCTCGCCGCGCTGCGGCACGTTTGCACACCTGACCGTTAGACCCTCAAGCCACGAGGCACCTCATGATCCGCGAAGAATTCCTGCGTTTGGCCGCTGCCGGCTACAACCGTATCCCCATGGCCTGCGAAACCCTGGCCGACTTCGACACCCCGCTGTCGATCTACCTGAAACTGGCCGACGAGCCCAACTCCTATCTGCTGGAGTCGGTGCAGGGCGGCGAGAAATGGGGCCGTTATTCGATCATCGGCCTGCCGTGCCGCACGGTGCTGCGGGTACATGATCACCATGTGAGCATCACCCTGGACGGCGTCGAGATCGAAAGTCACGATGTGGAAGACCCGCTGGCCTTCGTCGAGGAATTCAAGGCGCGCTACAACGTGCCGACCATCGCCGGCCTGCCGCGCTTCAACGGCGGCCTGGTGGGTTACTTCGGCTACGACTGCGTGCGCTACGTGGAAAAACGCCTGGGCAAATCCCCGAACCCCGATCCGTTGGGTGTGCCGGACATTCTGCTGATGGTTTCCGACGCGGTGGTGGTGTTCGACAACCTCGCGGGCAAGATGCACGCTATCGTGTTGGCGGATCCTTCCCAGGCCGATGCGTTCGAGCAAGGCCAGGCGAGCCTGGAAGCGCTGCTGGAAAAACTGCGCCAGCCGATCACCCCGCGTCGCGGCCTGGATCTCAGCCGTCCACCGGCGGCTGACCCGGTGTTCCGCTCCAGCTTTACCCAGGATGACTACGAGCGTGCGGTCGATACCATCAAGGAATATATCCTTGCCGGTGACTGCATGCAGGTGGTGCCGTCGCAACGCATGTCCATCGACTTCAAGGCCGCGCCGATTGATTTGTACCGGGCGCTGCGCTGTTTCAACCCGACGCCGTACATGTACTTCTTCAACTTTGGCGACTTCCACGTCGTGGGCAGTTCGCCGGAAGTGCTGGTGCGGGTCGAAGACAACCTGATCACCGTGCGCCCGATTGCCGGCACGCGCCCTCGCGGTGCGACCGAAGAGGCGGACCTGGCGCTGGAACAGGACCTGTTGAGCGACGACAAGGAAATCGCCGAGCACTTGATGCTGATCGACCTGGGCCGCAACGACACCGGGCGTGTCTCGGAGATCGGTTCGGTGAAGCTCACCGAGAAGATGGTGATCGAGCGTTACTCCAACGTGATGCACATCGTGTCCAACGTCACCGGCGAGCTGAAGGCCGGGTTGACGGCGATGGATGCACTGCGGGCGATCCTGCCGGCGGGCACCTTGTCCGGCGCACCGAAGATTCGCGCGATGGAAATCATCGACGAGCTGGAGCCGGTGAAGCGGGGTGTGTATGGCGGCGCGGTGGGGTATTTCGCCTGGAACGGCAATATGGACACTGCGATTGCGATCCGTACGGCGGTGATCAAGGACGGCGAACTGCATGTGCAGGCGGGCGGCGGGATCGTGGCCGACTCGGTACCGGCCCTGGAATGGGAAGAGACGCTGAACAAGCGCCGGGCGATGTTCCGCGCGGTGGCGTTGGCTGAGCAGACCCCGCAGGGCTGAAGTCAGACGTAGATCAAAAATGTGGGAGCGGGCTTGCTCGCGAAGGCGGTGTATCAGTCGATATATAAGGTGACTGTCGCACCGCTTTCGCGAGCAAGCCCGCTCCCACATTTGGTATTTGTCAGTTTCAAGTCCGAGTCAGAAATCCAGACTCACCCCGACACTCAGCCCTTGCTGGGTAAAGTTGTCATCCTTTCTCACGTTATAGGCCGCGTTCAACGCCAGGTCCTTGGTCACCTTGTGGGTAATCCCCAGGTTCAAGCGATCCGAATTGCTGCGTGGCGTGTAGCCGTCCAGTTTGAAATCAATCCCCGGCACGCTGTTGAGGGACATGCCCACTCGCTGCGTATCGTTTTCAAACTCGTGCTCGTGGGCCACTTCGCCAAACACCAGGGTTTGCGGGGTGAAGCGGTAGTTGGCTTGTAATCCGATTCCCAAACGCTTAGAGTCGCGCTGTTGGTCATCAAACGTCAGCGCGGTGGAACGGGCATCTTTCTCCGAATAACCATTCACCTCGACCCGCGAATAGTCAGCGCTGATAAAGGGTGAGAAGTGCCACTCGCTGTTCGGCTCGGCGATGTCATACCCAACCCGTGCGCTCAATGCCCATAGCCAGCCGTCGGTGTCGCCTTTCTCGGTGCCTTCGCTGATGCCCAGGGCGAACTTGCGCTTGAGGTTATCGAAGTCCAGTTTGCCGCCGGTCAATGCGGCGTCGGCCCACCAGTGATCTTCCTGATATTGGGCGAACGCGGTGCCCAGGTAGCTGTTGAGCTTGTAGTCCGAATCGCTGGCGCCGGCCTCAAGACTCTGGCGATAGAAGCCTGCTGCCACACCCACCCGCCACTCGTCATTGAGCCTGTAGCTGCCACCGATGTTCAGGTTATAGCCGCTGCCGTCACCGCTGGCCGAGCTGTTCTGATCATCGAAGTCCAGGTGCTGGCCGCCAGCGTCGACGATCGCCCGCCATTGGCCCACGGCCTGCCAGCTACCAGAGTCGGCTTGCCATTGGTTGCGCAATGAATCCTGATGGGCGCGCAAGGTGCCTTGGGCCATTTCCGGAAGCAGGGTGATTTCCCAGGGCGCTGCCAGCAGTGAATACGCGTAGTCGGCGATCAGTACCTGGCCGGCCTCGGTCGGGTGCACGGTGTCGTTGTAAATCAGCTTGGTCGGGTCCGGATTGGTGCCGCCGACGCCATACACCGGATTCCTGCAGGTGGTGCCGCTGAAGCAGGTCTGATTGAGGTTCTGGTCGGTGGCAAAACCAAAACGCCCGGGATCGGCAAAGGTTTCCTTGAGCAGCAACGGAATGTTCAGCGGGATGATCTGCGCATCGATTTGCGACAGGCGCTGTACCAGGGTCTGGTTGAACGCGCCGGCCAGGGCGCTGACGGCCCCTTGGAGCGGGGTGCCATTGACGGCAGGTGTCAGGCCCAGGTCCGGCAGCATCCATACCATTACATAACGGGCGCCAGCCTGTTGCAGCGCCTGGGCGCTGTCGGCCAGGCGCCCGGCTGCGGCCGAGGCCTGGTCGGGGCTGAGGACCAGGCCGTCGAGGAAGTCATTGCCGCCGCCGGAGAGAAAGTACAACGCGTTGGGGTCGGCTCGGCCCCCCGTTGATGCCAGGTATCCGGGACGTGTACGCAATACCTGCCCGGTGTCGCTGTCGGTGACGGTGGAATTACCGGTGATGGCATCGTAGATCTGTTGGGTGGTGTAGCCGCCGACGGCCCAGTTATTGCCGTCTGGCTGGCCCAGCGCGGCACGCTCCGGCGAGGTCGAGGCATTCAGGTCGCCCGGGGCAACCCCCAGCTTGCCGCCCAATAACGTCGAGGAGATCAGCGATGTGCTTTCGCCGCTGCCGTCGAAGTATTGCGGGCCGGTGCGGTTGGTGAAGCGATAGGTTGAGCCCGGTGCGCCAGGGTCGGCAAATGTACCGGCGTCGGCCAGGCTGTCACCGAAAACGACCATCGTCGAATAAGGCGAGGGCGCGGCGAAGGCTTGCGAGCATGCCAGCGCCAAGAGGCAGCCGACGATGGGGGTGAAATAGGGCATCTTGGTCATGAGTCCGTCCATGATTTTGTTTTTTTGTCAGCACTGTGACTGTAGCGCCCTTGGAAGGGTTCTGAAAAGTTTGACGCCAATTATCAGTCGGGCAGTTTCCCCCGTATTTGCGGCTCGATATTGCACCGTTGGCGAGGCTACGTTACTGTGCCTGAACGTATGAATGAGACCCTCCCCGTGTTGATCATCAGCAAACTCTTGATGCGAGTAGTCAAGGCACACGCCCGTTGGCGTTGGCGCGCCTAACTTTTCTCTACCGGCCCCGCCGGACCTGTACCGATTTGCCTTCTTCACCCTCTGTTAAACGCCCCTTGCCGACCAACCCCGGCAACCGGAAAGTGCGTCTGGCAGCGGGTCACTCCCTTGGAAGGCCGTCATTAGAAGTCAGTGAATTCAAGAGGTTTTAACCCACATGTTGCTGATGATTGATAACTACGACTCCTTTACCTACAACGTTGTGCAGTACCTGGGCGAGCTCGGCGCCGAGGTCAAGGTGGTGCGCAACGACGAATTGACCGTGGCCCAGATCGCCGCGTTGAACCCTGAACGCATCGTCGTCTCCCCAGGCCCGTGCACGCCGACCGAAGCGGGCATCTCCCTCGAAGCCATCCAATACTTTGCCGGCAAGCTGCCGATCCTGGGCGTGTGCCTGGGCCATCAGTCCATCGGCCAGGCCTTCGGTGGCGACGTCGTCCGCGCCCGCCAGGTAATGCACGGCAAGACCAGCCCGGTATTTCACAAGGACCAGGGCGTATTCCAGGGTTTGAACCTGCCGGTAACGGTAACCCGCTACCACTCGCTGGTGGTCAAGCGTGAAACCCTGCCCGAGTGCCTTGAGCTGACGGCCTGGACCCAACTGGAGGATGGCTCGGTCGACGAGATCATGGGCCTGCGTCACAAGACACTGAACGTCGAAGGGGTGCAATTTCACCCGGAATCGATTTTGACCGAGCAGGGCTTCGAGCTGTTCGCTAACTTTCTCAAGCAGAGCGGCGGCACGCGCTAAGGACTTTTCATGGATATCAAGACTGCCCTGAGCCGTATCGTCGGCCATCTGGACCTGAGCACCGCTGAAATGAGCGATGTGATGCGCGAGATCATGACCGGTCAATGCACCGACGCGCAGATCGGCGCGTTCATGATGGCCATGCGCATGAAGAGCGAGAGCATCGACGAAATCGTCGGCGCTGTGTCGGTCATGCGTGAGCTGGCCGACAAGGTTGAACTCAAGACCCTCGACGGCGTGGTCGACGTGGTCGGCACCGGCGGCGACGGTGCGAACATTTTCAACGTGTCGACGGCTTCTTCCTTTGTGGTGGCCGCTGCCGGCTGCACCGTGGCCAAGCATGGTAACCGCGCGGTGTCGGGTAAAAGCGGCAGCGCCGATTTGCTGGAAGCTGCAGGCATCTACCTGAACCTGACCCCGGTACAAGTGGCGCGCTGCATCGATCATGTCGGTATCGGCTTCATGTTTGCCCAGTCCCATCACGGCGCGATGAAACACGCCGCCGGCCCGCGCAAGGATTTGGGCTTGCGTACCCTGTTCAACATGCTCGGCCCGCTTACGAATCCGGCCGGTGTGAAGCATCAGGTAGTGGGCGTGTTCAGCCAGGCGCTGTGCCGGCCATTGGCTGAAGTCCTGCAGCGCCTGGGCAGCAAGCACGTGCTGGTGGTGCATTCCAAGGATGGCCTCGACGAGTTCAGCCTGGCAGCACCGACTTTCGTGGCGGAGCTGAAGAACGACCAGGTCACCGAGTATTGGGTCGAGCCAGAAGACCTCGGCATGAAAAGCCAGAGCCTGCACGGCCTGGCGGTAGAAAGCCCGGCCGCCTCCCTTGAACTGATTCGCGATGCCCTGGGACGCCGCAAGACCGAAAACGGCCAGAAAGCCGCAGAAATGATTGTGCTCAACGCCGGTGCGGCGCTGTACGCCGCGGATCACGCCTACAGTCTTAAAGAGGGTGTTGCCCTCGCTCATGATGCATTGCATACCGGGCTGGCGCGCGAAAAGCTCGAAGAACTGGGTGCGTTTACTGCGGTGTTCAAAGTGGAGAATGAAGGATGAGTGTTCCGACCGTTCTGGAAAAAATCCTGGCCCGCAAGGCAGAAGAAGTCGCCGAGCGCCGTGCCCGGGTCAGCCTGGCTGAGCTGGAAGGCCTGGCGAAAACCGCTGATGCACCGCGTGGGTTCGCCAATGCGCTGATCAAGCAGGCCAAGGAAAAACAGCCGGCCGTTATCGCTGAAATCAAGAAGGCTTCGCCGAGCAAGGGCGTGATTCGCGAGATCTTCATCCCTGAAGACATCGCCAAAAGCTACGAGAAGGGCGGCGCGACGTGCCTCTCGGTGTTGACCGATATCGACTATTTTCAGGGTGCCGACCTGTACCTGCAGCAAGCGCGTGCGGCGTGTTCGCTGCCGGTGATCCGCAAGGACTTCATGGTCGACCCGTACCAGATCGTCGAAGCCCGTGCGTTGGGCGCCGATTGCGTGCTGTTGATCGTCTCCGCACTGGATGACGTGAAAATGGCTGAACTGGCGGCCGTGGCCAAGAGCGTCGGCCTCGACGTGCTGGTGGAAGTGCACGACGGTGATGAACTGGAACGCGCGTTGAAAACCCTCGACACACCGTTGGTGGGCGTCAACAACCGCAACCTGCACACCTTCGAAGTCAGCCTGGAAAACACCCTCGACCTGTTGCCGCGCATCCCGCGCGACCGGTTGGTGATCACCGAAAGCGGCATCGTCAATCGCGCCGATGTGGAACTGATGGAAATCAGCGGCGTGTACTCGTTCCTCGTCGGCGAAACCTTCATGCGTGCCGAGAACCCGGGGGCTGAATTGCAGCGCCTGTTCTTCCCGGAGCGTGGCGTTGCCGTCAGTGGCTCGACCCTGGATTGATGATGACCCAGCCGGTGGCGATGACGGTCGAGGCAGGCCTTAAGGCCGAGCAGGATTTGCTCGCCGCGGTCTGTGCCGGCGAGCAACCGTTCGGCCTGCTGTTCTGGCAGCCCAGCGATCAAGCGTTGGTGATGCCTCGTCGTTTGAGCCGCCTTCCGGCATTCGAGACCGCCAGCCAGGTGTCGGCAGACGCCGGTTGGCCGGTGCTGCTGCGGGAAACAGGCGGTGAGCCGGTTCCACAGTCGGCAGCCACGGTCAATATTGCGTTGGTCTACGCGCCACCACGCAGTGAAGGTGACCAGGGCCGTATCGAAACCGGCTACCAGCGTCTGTGCCAGCCGATTTGCGACCTGCTGATCGAGTTGGGTGGCAACGCGTCGGTGGGCGAGATCGACGGTGCGTTTTGCGACGGTCGCTACAACGTCAACCTTGATGGTCGCAAAATGGTCGGTACCGCCCAGCGCTGGCGCCAGAGTGGCGGGCGCCCGGTGGGGTTGGTGCATGGTGCGTTGCTGCTGGATGACGATCGCGTCGAATTGATCGCCGCGGTCAATCGCTTCAATGAAGCGTGCGGCCTGGAACAACGGGTGCGCGCCGAAAGCCACATCGCCCTGCACGAAGCCTTTGCGGCGCCAGATGCGATTGCCCGGCTTGATACGTTGTACCGTCAGATGCTTGCGAGTTTCCTGCCGGTTTAACGCGTACCGAAGACCACCATGGTCTTGCCTTTGACATGCACCAGGTTGCGTTCCTCCAGGTCCTTGAGCACACGGCCAACCATTTCCCTTGAGCAACCGACGATCCGCCCGATTTCCTGGCGGGTGATCTTGATCTGCATCCCGTCGGGATGGGTCATGGCGTCCGGTTGCTTGCACAACTCCAGCAGGCAGCGGGCAACCCGGCCGGTGACGTCGAAGAACGCCAGGTCGCCGACTTTGCGCGTGGTGTCTCTCAGGCGCTGTGCGATCTGGCCGCTCAGGGCGTACAGAATGTCGGGATCCTGCTGGGCCAGTTCGCGAAATTTCGTATAGCTGATCTCGGCGACTTCGCATTCGACCTTGGCCCGCACCCAGGCACTGCGTTGCTGTTCCTTGCCGGCTTGTTCGAAAAGCCCGAGTTCACCGAAGAAATCACCGGTATTGAGGTAGGCAATGATCATTTCGCGACCATCGTCATCCTCGATCAGGATGGTGACCGAGCCTTTGATAATGAAGAACAGGGATTCCGAGCGCTCGCCCGCGCAGATGATGTTGTGCTTGGCCGGATGACGCCGGCGCTGACAATGCATCAGCAGTTTGTCGAGGTTCTTGATTTTGGGTGTGGGAGTAATAGCAACCATGGTTGTATCCCGAAAAGACTGCACGGTGTTGGTGAGCTTGTTTTTTTATCCAGCGCGATCAACGGCTAAGCTACATCATCCAATGGATGGCAATGCGCCATTGATTTGGCGCCAGCTTAACAGACACATTCTGACTTCATTAGTGAATTTACCCAGCAAACCCTGCTGTTGATCGCTTTCATGGGAAACGCTGCCGGCCCAAAGTGCTGTGCTAAGCTGGCGACCCTTTTTTAGCAGTGGAGTCTGGGCGATGAAGGCACGCATCCAATGGGCGGGCGAAGCCATGTTCCTCGGTGAGTCGGGCAGTGGCCACGTGGTGGTCATGGACGGCCCGCCGGAAGCCGGTGGCCGCAACCTGGGCGTACGCCCGATGGAAATGCTCCTGCTCGGTGTAGGCGGTTGCAGCAATTTCGATGTGGTGAGCATCCTGAAGAAGTCCCGTCAGGCGGTGGAAAGCTGCGAAGCATTCCTGGAAGCCGAGCGTGCCACCGAAGACCCGAAGGTGTTTACCAGGATCCACATGCACTTTGTCGTCAAGGGCCGGGCGTTGAAAGAAGCCCAGGTCAAGCGGGCCATCGAGTTGTCGGCGGAGAAGTACTGCTCGGCCTCGATCATGCTGGGCGCTGCGGGCGTTGCCATCACTCATGATTACGAGATCATTGAGTTGGGCTGATTCTTCAATCGGCAGGCAAAAAGAAAGGGCGCTTGATAGCGCCCTTTTTTGTTTTCTGCTGAAACTAGATGCGGTACGTGCTTTTGGTCATGACCTTGGCCAGCAGGCTCATGCCAAATTTCACCGGTGCCGGGAAGCGGAAGCCGCCCGCGTCCAGCGCGCTTTCGGCGTGATGTTCTTCATCAATGCGCATCTGCTCAAGAATCGCCCGGGACTTTTCGTCTTCAGCCGGCAGTTGCTCGAGGTGTTCATTGAGGTGTTTGCACACCTGATGCTCGGTGGCGGCCACAAAACCCAGGCTGACTTTGTCGCTGATCAGCCCGGCCACCGCACCAATGCCAAACGATAAGCCGTAGAACAGCGGGTTCAGCACGCTCGGATGGCTGTTCAACTGGCGAATGCGTTGTTCGCACCAGGCCAGGTGATCGATTTCTTCTTCGGCGGCATGTTCCATCGCAGCGCGCACTTGCGGCAGCTTGGCGGTCAGGGCCTGGCCCTGGTACAGCGCCTGGGCACAGACCTCACCGGTATGGTTGATACGCATCAGGCCGGCGACGTGGCGGGTGTCGGTCTCGCTCATCTGCGCTTCGGGCCGCACGATGGCGGGCGACGGGCGGTGCGGTTGGCCGCTGAATGGCAGCAGCGTGCGCATGGCCGTATCGGCTTGCAGCAACAGACGATCAATCGGCGAGTAGTGACGTTGGGTAGTCATGCTGACCTCCGGGAAGAATCTCGGCGGCCAGTTTACCGCAAGAGAGGGGGAAGCGTTTGCGCTGGGTCAAATTGCTTGTGTGGCGAGGGAGCTTGCTCGCGCTGGAGTGCGCAGCGCTCTCGTTTTTGGGGCTGCTACGCAGCCCAGCGGGAGCAAGCTCCCTCGCCACAGCAAGCTGCCTCGCCACAGGTAGTGCTCAGCCCGGCGGCCAGTTCATCTGGCGTTGACCCAGAACATGCATGTGGATGTGATAAACGGTCTGTCCGCCATCTTCGTTGCAGTTCATCACCACACGGAAGCCCTTCTCACAGCCTTGCTCAACCGCCAGGCGCTGGGCGGTGAACAGGATATGCCCGGCCAGCGCCTTGTCTTCCTCGGTGAGGTCGTTGAGGGTGCGGATCGGCTTTTTCGGAATCACCAGGAAATGCACGGGTGCCATTGGCGCGATGTCGTGGAAGGCCAGGACCTGGTCATCCTCGTAGATGATCTTCGCGGGTATTTCTCTGTTGATGATCTTGGTGAACAGAGTATCCACAGCTGTTTCTCCATTATGAAAGTGCAGGGTGAGTGTACTCAGGCGATCAGCGCGGGCAATAGGCCTTGTTGATCGCGCCGGCAATCTTGCGGGTCAGCCAGCGCGGGCTCAGGCGCGGGCTGAACGCCAGCCAGCGATTACGCCGGCCGGGAATGATGATGGCTTTGTTCCTGGCCAGCGCACGCACGGTGTAGAGCGCGACTTCTTCCGGGCTCATCAACTGTTGGCTGCGATCCAGCTTGGCGGTGTCCATTTGGGCGGTGCCGAAGAATGCGGTGCGGGTCGGGCCGGGGCAAAGGACGGAAACCTTGATGCCGCAGGTCTTCAGTTCCTCGCGCAAGCCTTCGGAAAAGTGCAGCACGTAGGCCTTGCTGGCGTAGTAAGTGCTCATCCATGGGCCGGGTTGGAACGCGGCAACCGACGCGACGTTGAGAATCTGCCCGCCGCCGTGCAGGGCCATGGCGTTGCCGAGTGCGTGGCACATGCGGGTCAGGGCGAGGATGTTGACCTCCATCAGGTCCTGCTCGGTCATCCAGTCCTGCGCCAGGAACGGGCCGCTGGTACCGATGCCGGCGCAGTTGACCAGCAGGTCGATCTGCCGCTCGCCTTCTTCCAGTTCCAGCAGGAACCCGGAGAGCCGCAGGGGCTCGCCCAGGTCACAGGCGCGGAACAGCACCTCGACGCCGAAGCGCTGAGTCAATTCGATTGCAATGCTTTCCAACTGATCACGCTGGCGGGCCACCAGAATCAAGCTGCGGCCGCGACGGGCCAGTGCTTCGGCCAAGGCCAGGCCGATGCCGCTGGAGGCACCGGTGATCAGAGCGTAACGGGTCATGCGTTTCTCCATCGCAACGCTACCGGGCCTGTGACAGAGGCGTCACAGGCGTCGGGCGTTTTTCACTGTTGCGTAGAGTCTACAGGTTCGGCTGTGTCGTCAGCACTTTGCACATCGACTTCATCGACGGTGGTGGCCTGGTCGCTGTCGTCATCGGAGTTGATGGAGTTGCTTTCGTAGCTGCCACCTACATCGCTTTCCAGTTGATCCAGGTAGCCGCTCATGCCCACCAACACCGCGCCGGCAAATACCAGCGGAATGAATGCGAGCCACAATGCGGAGAGGATTTTCACCGCAGTGGAGTTACGCGGTGGTGGCGCGCCGTACTGGTTTGCGCCCGTGTTACCGGGGAGGACCATCAGCAGGATCGGGAAGATGCTGCCAACGAAGGGCACCAGGTGCAGGAACCACAGCCAGCCGGACCAGCCCAGGTCATGCAGGCGCTGCACGGTGATCTGTACGCTGACCCACACAGCGGCCACGAGTATGGCAATCCCCACCAGGAAGCCAATGACCATGGCAATCGTCGGAGAGACCGCAGCGATACCAAGTCCGACGGTGAAGAACACGCTTGAGACGAGGAGGATCACCACGCTCAGCACCAGCGTCCACGCCAGGAAGCGCAGGCGTCCGATCCGGCCGTTGACGGTGAATACCTTAAGGGTGGAAAACTCCGGCAGGTTCTCGCCAACCGCGGCTCGGGGCGGGGCGTAAGGCGATGCGGCGGGGCGGGTGTAGTC
>NZ_JACARS010000169.1:0-7071 GCF_013386485.1 Pseudomonas sp. P7758
TGTGGCGAGGGGGCTTGTCCCCCGTTGGGCTGCGAAGCGGCCCCAGAAAAAGCGGGAGCGCTTCGCACTCCAACGGGGGACAAGCCCCCTCGCCACAACAGCATCCTTGCCACGAGACCCGTGTCAGGGTTTGGGGATCAACAATTCCCGCGTCCCGTCCTCGCGCTCAATCACCTCCCCCGGCAATTTCAAGCGCTGGTCATCCAGGTAGCGATAGTCCTGTCGCGCCGCCGCCAGTTGTCCCAGGTCCAGTTCAACGCTGAACTGCCCTTCCCCGCGCCCGGCTTCAAACAGCAAGCTGCCGAACGGATCGACCAGCGCACTGCCACCGGCGAACATCAGGCCGTCGTCGCCCTCTTCCACTCGGTTGACCATCAGCGCGAACGCCTGGTTTTCCTGGGCGCGGGCCATGATCGCAGTGCGGTGGGTGGGGCCGTACGGGTCCATGTTGCCGTTGGTGACGATCAACACTTCAGCGCCCAACTGCGCCAGGGCCCGGGCGGTTTCCGGGAATTCGATGTCGTAGCAGATCAACAGGCCAACTCGCACGCCGTTCCACACGCAGGTGGCGTAGCGGTCACCCGGGGTGAAGACGCCGCGGTCCGAGGCCCACAGGTGGGTCTTGCGATAGCGCAGGGCGATGCCGTCCGGGGTGATCATCAAGGTGGTGTTATAGAATTGGCCCGCGTCGCTCTCGGCCATGCCGATCACCACGGCGATGTTGCGCGCGCGGGCGGCCTGAATAATCGCCTGCACGGTCGGGCCGTCCACTGGTTCGGCGACGTCCGCCACAGTGCCGGCGGTCGGGAAGCCCATCAGGTGGGTTTCCGGGAATACGACCAATTGGGTATCCGCCGCACACGCAGCAATTGCCGCCAACGCGCGCTCAAGGTTGTAAGCTGTGCCGTTATCGCGGCCTGCCAGCTGGGCAAATTCGACCTTCATGGTTATTCCTTGTTCTTTATCTGTGGCGCAGTATGCGCAGCCGCGAACACTCGGGAAATCACGCAGCCGGGTTAACCCTATGGGGGTAGATGCATGACATTGTCGCTGGAAGACATCGCCTGGCACCGTTCGGTGGGGCAGATGATAGACGCCCTGGACCAGCCGAATTTCTGGACGCAGCTTGTCCGGTTGCTGGACCAATATGTGCCGTTCGACAGTTGGGTGGTGTTGCTGTTCAGCAGCGAGCACAAACCCCTGGTGTTCGCCGAATGCCCGGGCCAGGACGGCGAACCCGACCATCTGTTCCAGGATTACCTCAACGGTTTATACCTGCTCGATCCCTTCTACATCGCCAGCCGCGAACACTCGCGCACCGGACTGTTTCGCCTGGCCGAAGTGGCCCCGGAGCATTTCGAGCTGACCGAGTATTACCAGCGCTACTTCCGGTTGAACGTGGTGGCCGATGAAATCCAGTTCAACTGCCAGCAACCGGACGGGCGAACCCTGTGCCTGTCCCTGGGCTCCAAACAGCGCTTTGACCCACAGCAGATTGCCCTGCTGTCGCTGATTCAACCGTGGGTACTGGGCTTGCTGCGCCAGCGCCTGCCCCATGAACTCAACCAGGTGAGCGCTCCGGAGCAGCCGATCCACAACGATGGCTGGGGCGCGCAACTCACCGCGCGGGAGCTGGATGTGGGCCGTTTGATGCTCAGTGGTTGCTCCAGCAAGGAAATCGCTCGTAAGCTGGAAATCTCTGTTGAAACCGTGAAAGTCCATAAGAAACACATGTACAGCAAGCTAGGGATCAAATCCCAGTCGGAGCTGTTCTCGATTTTTCTGCAGGCGCAAAACGCCTGATCGAGCCCTGTAGGAGCGAGCTTGCTCGCGAAAAACGTCAATGCACCGCGGTCATCCAGACAACCGCGCTATCGTTAACGACCTTCGCGAGCAAGAACTAGGCGTCCCCCTCGCTCCTACAGGATAAAAACTAAGGAACCCTGTATGAGCCTGTCCTTGTTAAGCCGTTACGCGTTCTTTGCCGTCTGCGTCATTTTCACCCTCGCCAGCATGCCGTTTATCGAACACGAATGGCTGTGGCCGATCGCCGTGGTCACCGGCATCCTTAGCCTGATCGGCATTTTCGACCTGCTGCAAAGCCCCCACGCGGTGCGCCGCAACTACCCGATCCTGGGCAATATCCGTTACCTGGTGGAAGGCATCCGTCCGGAAATCCGCCAGTACCTGCTGGAATCCGACAGCGACGCCCTGCCCTTCTCCCGGGCCCAGCGCTCGCTGGTCTACTCCCGCGCCAAGAATGAAAGTGCCGACAAACCCTTCGGCACGCTGATCGACGTGTACCAGTCGGGCTTTGAGTTTATCGGCCACTCCATGCGCCCCGCGCCGCTGAGCGACCCCAGCGCGTTTCGCGTGATCGTCGGCGGCCCGCAATGCAAGCAGCCCTACTCGGCCTCGGTGTTCAATATCTCGGCCATGAGCTTCGGTTCGCTGAGCGCCAACGCGATTCGCGCGCTCAACCAGGGGGCCAAGCTCGGCAACTTCGCCCATGACACCGGTGAAGGCAGCATCAGCCCCTATCACCGGGAAAACGGCGGCGACCTGACCTGGGAGCTCGGCAGCGGCTACTTCGGCTGCCGCACCAGCGCCGGCCTTTTCGACCCGGAACGCTTTGCCGTGCAGGCGCAGAACCCGCAAGTGCGGATGATCGAAATCAAGATGAGCCAGGGCGCCAAACCGGGCCACGGCGGGATCCTGCCCAAGCACAAGGTCACCCAGGAAATCGCCGACACCCGCGGCATCATGATGGGCGAGGACTGCATCTCGCCGTCGCGCCACAGCGCGTTTTCCACTCCCATCGAAATGATGCACTTCATCGCCCAGCTGCGTGAACTGTCGGGCGGCAAACCGGTGGGCTTCAAGTTCTGCCTGGGCCACCCGTGGGAATTCATGGGCATCGCCAAGGCCATGCTCGAAACCGGCATCCTCCCGGACTTTATCGTGGTGGACGGCAAGGAAGGCGGCACCGGCGCCGCGCCGGTGGAGTTCACCGACCACATCGGCGTGCCCCTGCGTGAAGGCTTGCTGTTCGTGCACAACACCCTGGTGGGCTTGAACCTGCGGGACAAGATCAAGCTCGGCGCCAGCGGCAAGATCGTCAGCGCGTTCGACATCGCCAGCGTCCTGGCCATCGGTGCCGACTGGGCCAACTCGGCGCGGGGCTTCATGTTCGCCATCGGCTGTATCCAGTCGCAAAGCTGCCACACCAACAAATGCCCCACCGGAGTGGCCACCCAGGACCCGTTGCGCCAGCGCGCACTGGTGGTGCCGGACAAGGCCCAGCGCGTGTTCAACTTCCACCGCAACACGTTGAAGGCCCTGGCAGAAATGCTCGCTGCCGCCGGTCTCGACCACCCTTCACAACTGTCGGCCAAGCACCTGGTGCGGCGCATGTCGGCCACCGAGATCAAGCTGTTCTCGCAGTTGCATGTATTCCTGAAACCTGGCGAATTGCTCACCGGCGAAGTGAACGGCGAGTTTTATTCGCGCATGTGGCAGATGGCACGGGCCGATAGTTTTGAGCCGAATGAAATCGCCGCGGCCTGAGCCCGCACTGAACAACCCCGCTGAACCGGACCACCGAACGGCATCGTTGAAACAAGGAGCTTCACCATGCCGTTACTCGACTTCACCGCCCTTGCCGCCCAACTGCCGGACACCTGGAAATCCACCCGCGTGGGCCAGGTCGGCCCGGCGCGGATCAAGGTGCTGCGCATGGATGCACAGGCTTATGAAGAAGAAACCCACGACTACAACGAAGGGCTGTTGGTGATCGACGGCCTTTTGCGCCTGTCTATTGGCGAGGAGGCCATCGACGTCGGCGCCGGTCAGATGTACCTGGTTGAAGCCGGCATCGCCCACGCGGTACTCGCCGGCAGCCAAGGCACGCTGGTGATCATCGACGTTTAAACAAAGCGATGAGACATTCAGCAAAAAACTCAGCTTTGCAATTGCTTACAAATACCGCCAACCTGCGCCCGCCCGACGTACGGCTCGACTGAAGCCGTCGTCCACTTGTCATTACTAAACCCCTTGTTCAAGAGCCCGCTGCCATGTTGAACGGACGCGACCCGCGCATCGATTTTTTTCGGGGCCTGGCGTTGATCTTTATTTTCTGGGATCACGTGCCCCACAACCCTCTGGGCCAGATCACCTTGCGCAACTTCGGTTTCAGCGACGCGGCGGAAGTCTTCGTGTTCCTGGCCGGTTATGCGGCCGTGCTGGCCTACGGCAAGATCCTGCAGCGCGACGGTTATCTGATCGCCTGCGTGAAGATCTGGCGGCGCACCTGGGTGCTGTACGTGGTGCACATCTTCCTGCTGGCGATGCTGATGGGCATCGTGTTCTTCGCCAACAGCCATGTGGAAACCCGCGACCTCGTTGAAGAGATGGGCCTGACGCACTTCGTCACTCATCCCCAGCAAGCCCTGGTGGATGAACTGCTGTTGCGCTTCAAACCCAACCTGATGGACCCGTTGCCGCTGTACATCGTGCTGCTGGGTTGCCTGCCGCTGGTGTTGCCGTTGCTGTTGCGCAAGACCTGGGCGGTGGTGGCTGTTTCGCTGGCGGTGTACTTGCTGGCGCCGCACCTGGGCTGGAACCTGGCGGCGATTGCCGACGGCGTGTGGTACTTCAACCCGGTGACCTGGCAGTTGCTGTTTGTGCTGGGCGGCGCGGCGGCGATTCATGCCGGGCAACCCCGCCCTGTCGAGACTCGGCGCCTGTTGCGTCAGCCATTGTTCGTCGCTGCGGCGGTGTATGCGCTGGTGGCGGGGGTTCTCACGCTCTCGTGGCGCTGGCCGGAAATCCACGACGCGCTGATGCCGTCGGCGCTCAGTGACCTGCTGTACCCCATCAGCAAGACCGACCTGTCGCCCGTGCGTTTGCTGCACTTCCTGGCCCTGGCCTATGTCACCGCCAAGCTGCTGCCTGGCCGCGAATGGACGCAGAACTGGCTGGCCCGACAAACCTGCCGTATGGGGCGCTACTCCCTGGAAGTGTTCTGCCTGGGGGTGCTGCTGGCGCCACTGGCAGACATGATCAATGCGATCACCGGCGATGCCTTCGCCATGCAGATTTTCACCGCACTGGTAGGCGCCGGGTTGATGGCGTTGCTGGGGGCCTGGCTGGACTTGAACAAGCGGCTCACGCAACCGGCGCGCGTTGCCACCGCCTGAAAAACAAAAAGCCCCGTAAGGGGCTTTTTGTTGAGCGCAGGAAACTCAGCTCGCGGTGCGTGCCGCCGCTTGAGTCGGCTGCAACTTGAACACGTAGAACAACACCGTCAGCAGCACCAGGAACACCGGCCCCACGTAGAGCGCCACACGGGTGTCCGGGAAGTACGCCATCAGGCCCACCACCAGCACCAGGAACGCCAAGGCCAGATAGGAGCTGACCGGGTACAGCCACATGCGGTATTTAAGGCCGTCACGTTCGGCCTGGGTCAGGCTCTTGCGGAACTTGAGCTGGGCCAGGAGGATCATCAGCCAGGTCCAGATCGCGCCGAAGGTGGCGATGGAAGTGACCCAGACGAAGACTTTTTCCGGAACCATGTAGTTGAGCAGCACGCCCAGCAACAGCACGAAGATCGACAGCAGCAGCGCCTTGCGCGGCACGCCGTTGCTTGAGGTGGTACCGAACGTGGCCGGGGCCTGGCCGTTCTGCGCCAGGCTGTAGAGCATGCGCCCGGTGCTGAAGATACCGCCGTTGCACGACGACAACGCTGCGGTGATCACCACGAAGTTGATGATGCCGGCGGCGGTCTTGATACCCAGGCGCTCGAAGGTCATCACGAACGGGCTGCCCTGGGTGCCGATTTCGTTCCACGGGTAGATCGACAGGATCACGAACAACGCACCGACGTAGAACAGCAGGATGCGCCAGAACACCGAGCCGATGGCACTCGGGATGGTCTTCTGCGGGTTCTTCGCTTCACCGGCGGTGAGGCCGATCATCTCCACGCCCAGGTAGGCGAACATCACCATCTGCAGGGACATCAACACACCCTGCACGCCATTGGGCATAAAGCCGCCGTGGGTCCACAGGTTGGAAATGCCCAGGGCCACGCCATCGTTGCCAAAGCCGAACGCGATGATGCCGACGCCGCCGATCACCATGGCGATGATGGTGACGATCTTGATCAGCGCGAACCAGAACTCGAACTCACCGAAGGCCTTGACCGCGATCAGGTTGATGGTGCCCATGCTGATCAGTGCTGCCAGGGCCCAGATCCAGCGGGGTGTATCGGGGAACCACACGCCCATGTACACGGCGACGGCCGTGATTTCTGCCACGCAGGTCACCAGCCACAGGAACCAATAGTTCCAGCCGGTGAGAAAGCCCGCCAGCGGGCCGAGGTAATCCTGGGCGTAGCGGCTGAACGAACCGGCCACCGGGTTGTGCACGGCCATCTCGCCGAGGGCGCGCATGATCACCAGGATCGCCAGGCCGCCGATGATGTACGACAGCATGATCGCCGGGCCGGCCATTTCAATGGCCTTGGCCGAGCCTAGGAACAGGCCGACGCCGATGCATGCACCGAGGGCCATCAGGCGAATATGCCGTTCGCCGAGTTCGCGTTTCAGCGGACCGCCCTGAGCGGTCTCGCCGTGGGGCAGATGATTGCCAGCTGGCATAGGGATACAACCTCGTCTTGTTATTGGATATGAGCCACCGAGTCCGGGGCGTCATGGCGGGTCTGCCATGGCGTACCGTTGCCGGATCACCTTTTGGGTAAAACGGTCTGGCCGGGCCAGATCAGCGGGGGTGCAGTATAAAAAGCTAAACCCAGGGGTTTTCACTCTATAAACGGCAAGATTCAGCGGGAACTCTCGGTAAAGGCGCCTTTTGCGGAGGAGCATCACCTGGTTAGCGTAGGAATCATCGCCACCAAACGGCGGCGAGTATTGCACGGTAATGGTGCAGCGTCATGCCCCTACCTTTGGCGGGTTTACGGGTGGGGGAGGCTCTAGCTCGACGGTTTGGGGTTATGTGGCGGGGTTATCTGTAACGAGCGGGCTTGTCTGTGGCGAGGGGCTTGTCTGTGGCGAG
>NZ_JACARS010000170.1:0-39562 GCF_013386485.1 Pseudomonas sp. P7758
GAGTGCGAAGCGCTCCCAAAGATTCCGGGGCCGCTACGCAGCCCAGCGGGAGCAAGCTCCCTCGCCACAGGTTGGTATGACCGTAATAGCGATTTAAACCTGCCCCCTGGCCTGCTGCTCCAGGTGCACCTGCAACGCAGGATCAATCTTCAACTGCGCCGCCAGCTCATCCAGATAATTGCGCTCCGCGTCCCGCTGGTCATCCACCAGCAGCACACTGACCAGGTACACCTCCGACGCCACCGCCGGGTCGCCGGCAAACTCGGCAAAATCCGCCGCATTCAGCGGCTTGGCCACCTCGGCATCCAGCCACGCCTGCAATTGCGGATCATCGGTGTGCTTGCCGATCTCGGCCGAGATCATCTGCTGCTCCCGCTCATCAATCTCGCCATCCGCCTTGGCTGCCGCGATCAATGCACGCAGCACGGCGTGGCTGTGTTCTTCGACCTGCGCGCCAGACAACTGGTCAACCGTCTGCAACGCCTGCTGCGGCGCCGACGCCTGTTGCCGCTGCCAGGCCTGATACGCCTGGAACGCCATCATCCCCAACGACGCCAGCGCCGCGTAGTTGGTGCCGCCGGTGCGCCCCTGAGGCGCCGCACGGGTTCCGCCGAGCATGCCGCCCAGGCCACCGAGCAAGCCACCAAGGCCGCCACCGCCGGAAGCCGAAGCACCGCTGCCGCCCAGCAAACCGCCAAGCAAGCCGCCCAAACCACCGAGCCCGCCCTGAGACCCGGGTGCAGCGCCGCCCTGCTGGCTGGACGAGGCCTGGCCCGCCCGCAGCAATTGTTCCAGTAGATCGCCGGTATTCATGGTGTCACCCTCCCAGGGCGCAGAGTTCCAGATCAACAACAATAGCTGCGCTGCGCGAGAACACCATGACCGCCCGGCAGGCTCGCATTATCATGGCGACGCCCCCCCATCGAGGAACCTCACGTGACCCGTACCGAGCAGATTGCCTTGATGGCGACCTATAACCAGTGGATGAACCGCAAGGTGTATGAAGCGGCCCACGGCCTGAGCGACGAAGACTTGATTGCCGACCGTGGCGCGTTCTTCGGATCGATCCTTGGCACGCTGAGCCACCTCGCCCTGGGTGATCGCGTCTGGCTCAAGCGTTTCGCCGAGCATCCAGCAGGCTTTGCCACGCTGGTACCGTTAGACGCGTTGGGGTTGCCGCCACGTCTGAATCAACTGGCCTTCGCCGATATCCGTGAACTGTCGGCCCACCGCGCCTGGCTCGACCAGCTCATCATCGACTGGGTGCAGTCGATCAGTGAGTCGGACCTGGATCAGCCCCTGCAGTACCACAACATGGCGGGCACGCCCATGAACAAGAATTTTCATGCACTGCTCGTGCACTTCTTCAATCACCAGACCCACCACCGGGGCCAGGTGACAACGCTGTTGACCCAGGCCGGGCGCGACGTGGGCGACACCGACCTGCTGGCGCTGATGGACTAGTTCAACCGCCGCTGTACTCGGCGTACGCCTGTATCAGCGCGGGGAAATTCTCCCTCTCCGGGAGCTGCGCAAAGCTGTGCTGCGCCGGGGTAGTCGCCCACGGCAGCTTTTCACTGGTCCAGGTTTCAATGAATGGCACATAGCCGCTGGCGTCATCCAGCATGGTGGGACGCAGGTTGATCAGATCTTCCACGCCATTGGGGCGGGAAAACATCCAACTCATGCAGTGGGGGCAGCAGTAGTGGCGGTCTACGCCATGCAACCCGCCGATCACCGGGTTGCCCTGGGTGATGGTGAATCCGTGGCTGGGGATCAGCGCGCTCAGCGAGAACGCGCTGGATGACATCTTCTGGCACCCGGTGCAGTGGCACGCCATGGTGATCAATGGTTTTTCGGTCACGGTAAAACGCACCCGGTCACAACGGCAGCCGCCTTCCTGGGACTCTTGATTGCTCATCTTCCACTCCAGTCACATTGTGTGTGTGACCGGAGGATAAACGAGCGGGTGCGTCGCGAACAGCAATGCCGGTCAGGTTACGGCGCGGCAATCACCATGGATACGCCAGGTACTTCTGCAACTGGCCTTTGCGTCACCAGCAAGCGCAATGGGTGTCGAAAGGAGCGCAATACCCTCAAACGAACGCATGGAGCAGCGAACTGTCATAAAAGACAGAGCGGTGAACATCAGCCAATGGCTGCCCCGCCCTGCCCGCGCGCATCAGCAGATTACCGATGCGACGCATCCCCCAAGAAGGAGACGCTTACATGGTCATTCACTTCAAGGTCGCCGGGCATCTTGCCTGCGGTCATCACGGCAACAACCTCCCTTCCAGCACCGAGCTGAATCGGGTCAAGTGCCGTACCTGCCGTAACACCGAAGTCTTCAAGGAAGCCCGCCGCACCCAACGCAACGCCGCTCGGCGTGCCGCGCGCAAGTCCAAAATCGCCCATGCCGCCGGTGACTGGCGCAGTGCCTGGACCCAGCGCCTGACCGACCTGCCAGGCCGTCAGCGCCTGCCACGCGGGTTCCACGGCCAGCCATTCGTTTAAGTTACGCAGCCGGGGCACGACGGTAAGCGGCCAACAGCACGCCCATCGTCATCAACAACCCACCCGCCCCGCGATTGAAATGCTGCAAATGTGCGGGCCGCAAGCGACTGAGCAAGCGTGCCCCGCATACCGCGTAGAACATCATGATGCTGACATTGAGCACGCACAGCGCCAGCAACAGGCACGCGTACTGCGGCAGTTGCGCCTGGGTGCTGTCGACGAATTGCGGCAGGAATGCCGACATGAACAACAACGCCTTGGGATTGGAAATCGCCACCAGGAAACTGCGGGTGAAAATACTCGCCGAGCGGGTGCCGCCGTCCTCACCTTCGCCCACCGATGGCAACGCCGCCTGGGGTGATCGCAACATCTGCCAGCCGATCCAGATGAGGTACGCCGAACCGATCCATTTCAGCGCCTGAAACAACCCTTCGCTGGCCGCCAGCAGCAATCCCAGGCCACACGCCACCGCCGTCACCAGCAACGCGTCGGCCAACACCGCCCCGGCCATGCCCCAGAACGCCGCCTGCAAACCATGGCGCGAACCATTTTGCAGGGCCAACAGAACCGTCGGGCCAGGTATCGCGATAATCGCGGCGCTCATCATCACGAACAGAAATAAGGTTGCCAGGGACATGACAGGTTCCTACGGGCTGATCAGCTGCGAATCATCCCACCATATCCTCTGTGTGGCGAGGGAGCTTGCTCCCGTTGGGCTGCGCAGCGGCCCCAAAATCCTGGGAGCGCTTCGCACTCCAGCGGGAGCAAGCCCCCTCGCCACCGGTCATGTGTTGCTCAATTGGGTGCCAATAAAAAGCCCCGGATTGACCGAGGCTGTTGAGGGCTCATGCATCATTGGCGACCGGCCTAGACCGTGCCTTGTAACCCGGTAGCGCCGCGGCATACGCCAGCGCCTGTTCACGGGAACCGAAGGATGCCAGGCGATCAGCCTTGGTACAGACGCGCCACGGGCCGCTGTTGACCTGCACGATGTCATAACCGTTGAGATGCAGCTTGTTCAGCATGGGAGTGCTCATAGTCACCTCTCTCTCCAGAGATAATCCAGGTGTTTGCCCGGTCTACCATACACCCGCTGACGACGAGGCAGCCTACCGGACGTCGAGTCAGCGGTAGGCTGGCAACCCCCATCGCGCGAGGTCAAACGCCTCCAGGCTCAGCAGTCTTCCATCCGCATGCAGGAACTTCTCCTGCGGCATCGCCGGGTCCGGGATGGCCACGGCGTACATCCCGGCCGCCTTGGCCGCAGTGATGCCAAATGGCGAATCCTCGAACACCAGGCATTCAGCGGGCGTCACTCCCAGTCGCTCGGCAGCCACCAGGAAGATATCCGGCGCCGGCTTGGCAGCGCCTACCTGAGGGTCATCGGCGGTGACGATGGCATCGAACAAGCAGAACCAGTCGCGGTGCAAGGTGGTTTTCAGTTCGAAATAGTGCCGCGACGAACTGGTACCCACCGCAATCGGCACACCGTGGGCCGACAAATGCCGCACCAGCGCCTGGGCCCCGGCCATGGCCGCCGCCTGGGGAAACCGCGCATTCATCAATGGTGTGCGTTCCTGCAAGAACGCCTCGGGGCTCATCGGCAAGCCCACGGCCTGCACGATATAGCTGGCCAGTTCATAAGCCCCCAGGCCGATGGTGTTCTGCTTCATGCTCCAGTCAAAGGTGCGGCCGTAGCGGTCGGCAATCAGTTGGGTGACTTCGGTGTAGATGCCTTCGGTGTCGAGCAGCAGGCCGTCCATGTCGAAGATCACGGCCTTGATCGGCGCGGGTAGCGGTGCATTCATCACGGTGTCCTCAGGTGCGCCCGGCGTAATGGTCGATCAAGCGGTTGAGCAAAATCGCCAGCACGATGATCACCCCGGTGATCGCCATCTGGTAGAACGAGCCCAGCCCCAGCAGGTTGAAGATATTGCGCAACACCTGCAGCAGCATCACCGCCACCGCCGTCCCTACCACGCTGCCGCGCCCGCCGAACAGGCTGGTGCCACCCAGCACCACGGCGGCAATTGCATCCAGTTCCAGCCCCTGGGCTGCGGTCGGTTGGCCGACGTGCAGGCGTGAGGTCATCAACAAGCCGGCGAATGCTGCCAGGCCGCCGCAGATGGCGAACACCGCAATCGTCACCGCCCGCACCGGCACGCCGGACAGCCGCGCAGCCTCCAGGTTGCCGCCGGTGGCCAGCACATACTCGCCAAACACCGTGTAGCGCAGCACCAGCCAGGCGATGACGGTGATCAGGATAAAGATCAGCCCCAGCACCGGAAACGCAATGCCAGCGCTGGGCCAGATGTCGATCATGGCCGAGCCGAACGAGGTGAAGCTGGCCGGCAATCCGCCAATCGGCGCACCGTCGGATGCCAGGAAGGTGGCCCCGCGCAGCGACACCAGCCCGGCCAGGGTGATGATAAAACTCGGCACCTTGCCAAACACCGTGAGGCTGCCCATCAAGGTGCCGATGGCCAGTCCCACCAGCAACGTGGCCGGCACCGCCAGCCAGCCGCTGACCTGCTGCTGCAGGAGCACCGCCACCAGGATCCCGCCGAAGGCACACAGGCTGCCCACCGACAGGTCGATATTGGCCGTAAGGATAACGAAGGTCATGCCGATGGCGATGATCCCGACAATCGCCCCCTGCTGGAACAGGTTGGCGATGTTGCCGAAGGTCAGGAAGTCGTCCGACAGGAACGTCGCCACCACCACCGCAAACAGGAAAATGAACACAAAGTTGTAGCGCATCACCCACTCCAGCACCGCACTGCGACGGCGGCTGGTGAGGGTGACGGGCTTATCGAAAACCGGGCTTGGGTTGCTTGCAATAGTCATGGTTCTACACTCGTTCTACCGATAAGGATGGCCTGGTCGATCTGGTCGCGACTGGCAGTCAAGGGGTCGAAACACAGCGCGTTGCGCCCCTCATGCATCACCCAGATGCGGTCGCAATTGACGTACAACTCGTCCAGCTCGCTGCTGGCGACCAGCACCGCCGCCCCTTCCTGCGCCAGGCTGCGGGCCAGGGCATAGAGGTCGGCCTTGGCGCCGACATCCAGGCCACGACTGGGCTCGTCCAGCAGCAACAGGCGCGCGCCGTCGATCACCCACTTGGCCATGACCACCTTCTGTTGATTGCCGCCGGAGAGCTGGCGTACCGGTTGCTCAAGGTTGTCGAGCTTGGTCTGCAAGCGCTGCAGCACCGGGCCGGCGCGGTCCTTGGCCTGGCGATGGGAAAACCAGTTCAAGTGCCGGGTGTGCACCAGGCAGGCATTGCGGTAGATGGGCGCATCCAGCAGCAGGCCTTCGGTCTTGCGGTTTTCCGGCACCAACCCGACGCCCTGGCGGATCGCCTGGCGCGAGGTTTGCGGCTGATAAGGCTGGCCAAACAGTTCAACATCGCTGTCGTTGCGCCCCACGCCAAACAAGGCTTTGAGCAACGTGCTGCGCCCTGCCCCGTTAAGCCCGGCAAGCCCGACAATTTCGCCCTGACGCACTTCCAGCCCCTGCACGTCCAGGCCCTGCTCGCCTTGCAGCCGGCGAATATTCAGCGCCAGGTTGTCCCGCGGCGCCTGACGCGGGCTGCGTTCCAGCAGGTCGCGGTGCTCGCCGACCACGGCGGCGATCAGCGCCTGGTCGTCGATCTGCGCCAGCTCGTGGGTTTGCAGGGTTCGCCCGGCACGCAGCACCGTGACACGGTCGCCGATCTCGCGAATTTCATTCAAGCGGTGGCTGACATACAGCACCGCCACACCCGCCGCAGTGATCTCGCGAATCACCTGGAACACCCGCTTGAGTTCGGTCTCGTTCAGCGCCGCCGAAGGCTCATCCATCACCACCAGCCGGGCCTCACAGGTCAGTGCCCGGGCGATGGCCGCCAATTGCTGGTTGGCAATCGACAGGCTGCCCACCCGGTCGGAACTCGAGAAGTTGGCCCCGATCCGCAACAGTGCGGCCTTGGCCAACGCACTGCGCTTGCCCCGGGAAATAATCCCGAAGCGCTGGGGCGCATAGCCGAGCATCAGGTTCTCTTCGACGGTCATCTGCGGGATCAGGTCGAGCTCCTGATAGATCATCGCGATCCCGGCCTGGCGCGCCTGTTGCGGATTCTTCAGTTCCACCCGCCGGCCCGCCACCGACATCTCGCCGCCATCAGGGCGATGGGCGCCAGCGACGATTTTCAACAGGGTACTTTTGCCCGCGCCATTGGCACCCAGTAGGCAATGCACCTCACCGGGCCGAACGTCGAGGGAGGCATCGGTCAGCGCCACCACATTGGGCGGAAAACGCTTGCTGACATGACGGATATCCAGGGCCAACTCACTCATGATCCTGCTCCAGCAAATAGCGGGCGGTGGCCGCGTCGGTGGCCAGCACATTGACATAGCCGGCCTTGACGCTGGCGTGGACGATGCGGTGCTTTTGCGCGCCAACGCACACGGCAATGGACCAGGCCTTGTCGCGCAAGGCGGCCAACGGCAGGCCCAGGGTGCGGGCGTCGAGTTCGGGCATCACCGGTTCACCGTCCATGCCGATAAAGCGGCCCATGATGTCGCCGACGGCGCCCAGGCGTTCCAGCTCTTCGAGCAATGGCCGGTCGATGTAACCCGACTCCATCAACACCGAATGATCAGACAACTCCCCCAGGCTGAAACACGCCACCGGCGCCTGTTGCCCGAGGCGCAATACCTGGGCGATCACCGGGTCCTGCTCCAGTGCCTCGCGGGTATGCGCATGCCCGAGAATCGCCGGCACCGGCAGCAACGTGGCCTGGCCACGGGCAGCCTGGGCGAAGCGCTCGGCGACGTTATGGCTGGACTCGCCCATCGAACGGGTATTGATCGCGCCGTTCAGCAGCACCACGTTGACCCCCTCGTTCCAGCGCGGCACCAGCCACTGGGCCATTTTGGTCAGGGTGCGGCCCCACGACACGCCGATCAGCGCCGGCATCGGCTGCAAGTTGCACAGGTAACGGGCGGCGGCCTGGGTCACCACGTTCAGCGCGGTGTCGGCATCTTCCACATCCAGCACCAATGCTTCACGCAGGCCGAAACGCCGTTGCAAAGCTACTTCCAGCTGCGGCAAGCGCGCCGAGCGGGCGACGATATCGATGCGCACCACCCCGCAATTCCGCGCCTCGCGCAGCAAGCGGCTGACTTGCCAGCGGGTCAGGCCGGTCTCCCGGGAGATATCGCTTTGGGTCTTTTCCAGGTCGTAATACAGCTTGGCCACCTGGACCATCAAGTCATCACGCTGGGAATCGGCCGACAACCGCGTGGCAAACGTTTCTTCAGGGTGGGCGCTCATGCTGCCGGCCTTACGCCGAGCGTGCGGTTCGCCGGTGGCTTGCAACTGATGGGCGCGACGCTGTCGGTGGCGGCGCGGTAGCGGCCCAACAGCTCGATGTATTGCTCGTGGGCGTAAGGGTCGGGCTCGATCAGCCGGCCGATGGTGGTGAAGTCGGTAGCGGCTTCCTGCAAGGTGCCGAACTCGCCGAGGGCGCAGGCGGCAGCGGCGGCGGTGCCGATCAGGGTGAGGTTATCGTGGGGCACCATTTCGAACGGCACACCGGTGGCATCCACCGTGGCCTGCAACCATAACGGGTTCTTCTGGAAACCACCGGCGGCGACCACCCGGGTGATCTCGATGCCCTCGGAGCGCCAGGTGTGAAAGATGTTCGCCGAGCCCAGGGCAATCGCTTCCACCGAGGCGCGGTACAGGTCATGCCGGTCATGGTTCAGCGACAGGCCCATGATCGCGCCGCGCATGTCCGGTGAGCGGTACGGTGTACGGTTGCCCATCCAGTAATCGAGCACCAGCAAGCCGGTGGAGCCGGGCTGCAGTTCTGCGGCCTGGCGGATCAGGCGCTGGTGCCCGGCATCGTCGAGGCCGAACATCTTTTGCGCCAGCCAGTTGAGGATCGAACCGGCGGAGACTTGCCCGCCTTCCATCAACCATTGGCCGTCGAGCAAGGCGCCGGGGTACGGGCCCCAGATGCCCGGTACGTCGATGCGTTGCGGGGTGTGCATCAGTTGCACCACCGAGGTACCGCCGATAAACAACAGCTCGCCGGCGCCAGTGGTACCGGCACTGAGCATCGCCATGTGGGCGTCGATTCCGCCCTGGGCCACCAGGGTGTCGCGGCTCAGGCCCAGATGATTGGCGGCATCGGCGCTCAAAGGGCCGATCCGCCCACCGACCTTGATCACTTCCTGAGGGAGTTTTTGCGCCAGTTCAGGCACGCCCAGTTCGGCGTACAATTCCACCGGAAAACGCTGCTGCAAGGTGTCGTAATTCCACTTGCAACTGGCATTCAATTGGGAGGCGACCCAGCGCCCGGTCAACTGAAAGTTGATCCAGTCCACGGCCTCGCAAATACGCTCGGCGCGCTGGTAAACCTGAGGCTCGTGCTCGGCCAGCCACATGGCCTTGGGCACCAGCCATTCCACCGCGTCACCGCCCTGGTTCATCATCGGGTGGCTGACGTGGGCGGTGCGCGCCGACTCGGCAGCGGCGCGGCAATCCATCCATAACAACGCCGGGGCCAGGGGTTGGCCGTCCACCTGGGCAACCACCACGGTGGAGGCTGTGGTGGCGACGCACACCGCCGCCACCTGCGGGTGCCCGGCCTGGGCCATTAACTGCCGGCAGGCCTTGCCCAGCGCCGACCACCAGTCCGCCGGCGCCTGCTCGGCCCAACCCAACTGCGGGTATTGCGTGGCATACGGCGCCTCGGCGACGTGTACCAGTTTGTGGCTGTGCAGGTCATACAAACCAGCCCGCACCCCACCTGTTCCGAAATCCAGTCCCAACAACAAGGTCATCGGTAGTTCTCCTGCGTCTTGTAACAACGCTTTTTGTTTTAAGCCCGGCAACGCACAGCGTCGTCGGGCTTGGCGACACACAGCTGACGCGGCTCAGGGACGGAAAATTACCTTGGCCGCGACTTCGCTGCGATCGGCATAGCGCTTGAACATCGCCGGCAATTCATCCAGCGGCAAGTCGTGGGTAATCATGAACTGCCACTGCAATTCACCGGAAGCCAGCTTGTCGAGGGAGGCCGTCCACTCATCGCCCGGGAACGGTGCCGAGAACGAGTTCCAGGCGCCGTGCAGGGAGATTTCCTGGCGCAGGAAGTGCGAGAACGTCGCAGTGCTGAGGGCCACGTCACTGGTGGGAATGCCGATAAACACCACATGCCCGCCAGCCTTGGTCAGTTGCACGGCCTGGTTGATCGAGCTGGGATGGCCTGCCGCTTCAATCACCAGTTGGCAACGGGGCAACTCGGCATCCGCCGCGCCGCTGAGCAGGGTGTGGGTGGCGCCGGCTTCGCGGGCCATGGCGAGTTTCTCTTCGGCGATGTCGATGGCGACGATGTCCTTGGCCCCCATGATCCGCAGCCACTGGATCGCAAACAGGCCGATCGGCCCGCAACCTACCACCGCCCCGCTCTGCCCGGCCTTGAAGTCGGCTTTCCAGATCGCATGCAGGGCAATCGCCGCCGGATCCACCAGGGACGCGGCAATCGGGTCCATGCCTTGGGGCACCTTGATCAGGTTGCTCAGGGGCACATTGACGTACTCGGCATACGCGCCGTCGCGGCGGCTGCCGAAGTAATCGTAGCGCTCCGAGCGGGATGGAAAGCCACGGGCATATTGGTCGCTGCTGACGTCCGGGATCATCGGCGGCACAGTCACCAGTTCGCCGATGGCATAGCCTTCGACACCGCTGCCGATCTCTTCGATAAAGCCTGCGAATTCATGGCCGCAAATCAGCGGCATCACATGGGCGCCCTTGCTCAGCATGCGCGGGATATCCGAGCCGCACACGCCGCAGGCGGCGACCCGAACCAGCGCGTGGCCGGCCTTGACCGCAGGTTTTGGAACATCTTCGACCCGGATATCGCCCGGTTGGTACATGACGGCAGCTTTCACAGTGAATTCCTCTGTTGAGTGACGAGTGCGTTCGACCAGGCACCTCCCGCAAGAGGTGCCCGCAAAAATCCATAGCGTGGCGGCGCAGATCCGTCAGAGCGCGCCGGGGCGGTATTCGCCGAAGGTAGAGTCATGCTTGACCTCGGCCACGTTGGCCTTGGTCACCACCTGGGTGCCGGCGTCGACAAAGTTCGGCACCGACTTGCCGGCCGCCAGGGCCCGCGCCGCCTCGATGGCGACCTCGCCCAGGTAGCGTGGGTCGTTGAGGGCGGTGGCCACGTATTGATCGCCGCTCTGGATGGCATTCAAGGCCTCGGACAAGCCGTCGATCCCGGCCACGAGGACGTCTTTCTTGCCGCTTTCGGTGAGCACTTGCAGCGCGCCCATGGCCATGTCGTCGTTATGCGCGATCACCGCCTTGAGGTCCGGGTGCGCTTGCAGCAAATCCTGCATTGCCGTGACTGCGTTGGCGCGCATGTACTCGCTGTAGGGGCCGTCGATGATCTTGAAGTCGGTGCCGGCCAAAGCGGTGTGGAAGCCCTTGCGGCGTTCTTTCATTACCGTACCGCCGGCGTCGCCCTGGATCTCGATGATCTTGCCCTTGGTCACGCCGCGCTGCTTGAGCGCGGCGAGCAGCGCCTTGCCGGACAGCTCGCCCATCTCGGCATTGTTACGGCCAATGGTGGTGGCGACCGGGGCATTGATTGCGCGGTCGACGGCAATCACCGGCACCTTGGCGCGTTTGGCGGCGTCGAGGGCCGCGCCCACGGCGTCGGGGTTCACGGCATTGATGATGAGGATGTCGACCTTACGGGTCAGCAGGTCCTGGATATCGTTGTTCTGCTTGCTGATATCGCCGTTGGCGTCGAGGAAGATCAGCTCGTCGCCGCCCTTGGCCGCTGCAGCCTTGGCGCCGTCGCGCAGTTGTACGTAGAAGGGAGATTGCAGGGTGACCTGGCTGAAACCGATCTTAAGATCCTTGGCCTGGGCGTTCAGCGCCAGCGCCGAGGCCGCGACAGCCAGTGCAAGGGCCAGCACATGAACAGGTTTACGGGCTATCTGGAGCATGGTGATTCCTATTTTTATTGTTGTCAGGATTCGGGCACGGCCTTCAGGGAGGCCGTGCTCACAAATGTGAACCGCAATCACATTTGAAAAACTATGCCTTGCTCCCGAGAGTGTCAAGGCCAATTTGTTAAATTCCGAACAAATGAAATAAAAATCACAATGCTGTTTGAGTCAGATCAGCAGGATCGCCCCGCTGTCCCTGATCACCTGCTGCTGTGCCGCCTCGAGCCCGGGGTCGCTGATCACCCGCTGGAAGTCCGACAGCTCGGCAAAGTGTGCCGCACGTACTTCGTCGAACTTGCTGTGGTCGGCCACCAGCACGCAGGTCTGCGCCCGCGCCATGACCCGGCGCTTGACCTCCACTTCGTTGAGGTTGTAGCAGGTCACACCGTGGGCGGCGCTGACGCCGGCCGCGGAAATGAACGCCCACGCCACACGGATGCCATCCAGGATGCCCGCCTCGGCATGGCTCTCGAAGACCATGTTGCGCCGATGAAAGGTGCCACCGCAGAGGATGATGGTGCAGTGGGGCTTTTGCTGGAGCTTGAGCAATACGTTGAGGGAATTGCACAGCGCGGTGAACTCCAGGTCATCCGGCAACGCCTCGATAATGAACGGCGTGGTGGTGCCGCAATCGATAAACACCGTGTCGCCGGGGCGCACCAGGCTGGCGGCCAGCACGCCGATCTGACGCTTCTCGGCGACGTGGCGCTGGTCCTGTTCGGCGACCTGGTAATCGGGCTCCGGCGGCCCGCTGCGGGTTACGTGCCCGCCCAACAGGCGCAGGCCCTGGGGGCTGTCTGCCAGGTCGCGGCGCAGGGTCATTTCCGATACGCCCAGCAATGCGGCCATGTCACGCAAGTGAATCGCCGACTCGCCCTGCAAGGCCTTGTGCATGGCCCGAAATCTTTCGCTTTTCTTTGAATCCACTGCGTTCCAACCCTCGTTGAATGCGTGCCCTTGATCAGGGCAGTCACAAATTCCATTTACAATGTTATTTATTTCACATTTAATGCATCCAACTTAACACAAACCGGCTTTTCCCAGCACCTCATCCTTACAGGACACTTGCCATGCCGACTGATCCGTTGCCGCTCGCGGCCTATATCGACCACACCCTGCTGGCCGCCGATGCTTCCCAGGCGAGCATTCGCCAACTGTGCGCCGAGGCCCGCGAGCATGGCTTCAAGTCCGTGTGCGTCAACAGCGCCAACGTGCCGCTGGCCGCCGAATGCCTGCGCGACGCCGCGCCGTTGGTCTGTGCCGTCGTCGGCTTCCCCCTGGGTGCGGGCTTGAGTGCAGCCAAGGCTTATGAGGCAAAGCTTGCGATCGAGGCCGGTGCAGGCGAGATCGACATGGTGCTGAACATCGGCTGGCTGAAGGATGGCCTGCTGGACCAGGTACGCGACGATATTGCCCAGGTGCTGGCGGCCTGCGGCGCGGTGCCGCTGAAAGTCATCCTCGAGACCGGCCTGCTGGATGACCAGCAGAAAACCCATGCCTGCAGCCTGTGCCGCGAGCTGAACGTGGCGTTCGTCAAGACCTCCACCGGTTTCGGCCATGGCGGCGCGACATTGGCGGATGTGCGCCTGATGCGCGGCGTGGTGGGGGCGCAGATAGGCGTGAAGGCGTCGGGCGGCGTGCGCGATCTGGCGACGGCCCAGGCGATGATCGAAGCCGGTGCTACGCGCCTGGGTAGCAGCTCCGGGATCGCCATCGTCAGCGGCGCAAAGGCGGCCGCGGGCGCCTACTGAGTTGAGTGCAGCGCTGGCGCCCTTTCACAACCCTTTCACAGTCGGGCGCCTATGGTCACCTCAGCTCCTGGTGAAAACCTTTAAGCCCGCGCTCCCCATCGCGGGCTTTTCTTTGCCCGGAATTTATCCGCAGGTCAGCTACAGCCGGCGTGGCGGTGAGCCGGCGCAGGCCACGCCATCCAGGCAGAATACAAACGGGGCCACCACTTGAATCTCGCCTTTGAGCAGCATTGAGGGTGGAGGCGCAGGCACTGGCGACGCCGCCGGAACGAATCTCTCCACGGCGCTGACGAACAGATCCGAACCTGTATGGCTGATGACTTTGTGGCGTATCAGGTTGCCTTTGGCGTCAACCACGAATTCAACCCTGACCAGGCCGGTCAATCCTTGCAGGCGAGCTTCTTCGGGGTACGACTTGAAGTGATTGAGGTGAGTGAGCAACTGGTATTCCCATAAGCGTTGTTCTGCCAGTTGTTCCCGGGTGGGGCCGCTCGTGCAGGCACAAAGCAGTAAGACAAGTGCGATCCAGCTGTATTTCATAAACGCAGTTCCGTTGACGTTTGGTGTGCAAGGTGAGGCTAATCAAGGCTCGGTGCGTCAGCGTGTTATCCAGGTCGAACAGAATGGCCCGTGGGTACACGAATGCTTCTTGTGGAAAACCAAATCTGCCTCTCAGGCGGTGGTACTGACGATGGAGCCGGTACCGCTTCCACCGTCGGAAGTCAGTGCCTGCAACAACGCCGAAGACGCAGACTGCAATGCAGCTGCCGTTGCGGCAATCTGCGCCTGGGCGGCAGCCACGGCGGCCGCTTTGGCGTCTGCGCTTTGATTGCTGGCTTGGGCCTTTTGCATGTTTTGCTGCTGCTCTTGAAGCTGCTTTTGCAACTCCGCAATCTGCTTTTTCAGCGCCTTGACGGTGTCGGACTCCTGCGACGTGGATGCCGCCTGGCCGCCACCTGCAGCGGGCGCACTTTTGGCACCCGTGTCCGGGTTGAGACTCAGGGTTCCAGAGTCTTCGGTCTTGGAGCTATCGCTGACGCTGGCCGGACTTGGGTTGGCGGGTACTGAAGCGAGACTGCTGACGTTAGTGATCATGTCAAATATCCAATTCCGGTATCGATGTTAATTGATCGGCGCTTAAGCTGATTACTTTAACCCGTTATCGACCCTACCGAACCTGGCGACAACAGCGGACCGATTCAGCGGCAAGGTCTCGAAAAGACGTTGACCAGGCTTCCATCCGGATCACGCAGCAATACCGAAGTGTTGCCCCATGGCATGACCGTCACCGGCATCACCACATCAGCCCGACCGATACGCAGCAGGACGGCCTCGACATCATCCACTTGAAACTCCAGGATCGCCGAACGGTTGCTGGCGGCGACTGCCAGTCCATCGTTGTGAAGGCGGACCAGGCGCTCATCGGCTATGGCCAGGACGACGCCGTCGAGGTGAATTTCAGCGAACCCGTCAGCCAGGTACCTTGGCTCGACAGTCGAGAGGTTGTGATAGAACTGAACGAGCCGTTTAAAGTGGTTGGTAACGAGACGAACAGACGAGAATTTCATCATTTGACCTGACAGGAGTGAGAGAACTCACCTTAATTCAAGCCCGCGTCAGTTCCTGACAGTAGTGTTGTTATCGGCGTTCCAAACGACAGCCTGTGCCACCACCACGTACTCGCCATTGAAGGTTGCCGCTGGCGAGCCGTAAAGCTGGTAACCCAGCGCAAGCGCTTCAGAGACCCGGTGACAGAAGGAGGCATCGTCCTTGCCTGTCAGGATCCGATAGGTAGGTAGGCCTTCAGGAGGGGAATTCTGCATGGGAGCACCTGCTGGAACAGTTAAGGAAAGCCACTTGGCGATCGGGTGACGCCGGCTTGTGCCCGATGATATCAGTCAATGATCACGTCGCGACCCTCGGCCTTCAAGCGCGCGAGATTGTCCTTCATCTGCTGCAACCGTTCAGGCGGATGCCCGTGCCATTTCGTGACCTCCGCCACGACGCGCAAAGGGTCAGTGGAGCGATAGGAAAGCGTGGGATTGCCGGGAAACTTCTTATCCGTCACGTTGGGGTCATCCATGATTGCCCCCGTTGGCTCCACAACATAAATCCGTTCCCGCCCACTGCCGAGCGCCAGCTCAGCCCCCCAGATGGCGGCATCCAGCGTGCCCGCAAAGTAAACCCAGGACAGTGCTTTACCTTCTGTAAAGTTGGACGGGTAGCCGACGCGGATCAGATCGCCCGGCTCCAGGTCGGCCCGGGTACCGTGAAAGAACTGACGGATGAACATGCCAGCGGTATTTGACATGGGCTCGTTACTCCGTGGATGAATGTTATGTTTGGATGCGAATGCCCCCATCGGCGGGGTTCCTCTATACCACCGCACCTCAGGAAACCGTTGTGACGAATCTGACCATACGACGCGCCAGTATCGACGACTTGCCTTTCATTGTTTTGCTGCTGGCAAATGACTCCCTGGGGGCTGTTCGAGAAGATAGCAGTCTTCCGCTTCAGAGTTCCTACACACGAGCGTTTGAGGCCATCGACGCAGACCCGAACCAGTTTCTTGCCGTCGCTGTGGCTGATGAAGAGGTGGTCGGTACTCTCCAACTTTCTTTCATTCCGAATATTTCTCATCGGGGCGCATGGCGAGCTCAAATCGAAGCCGTCCGCGTGCACGAGCGAATGCGTGGGAGCGGATTGGGCCGGCAATTCTTCGAATGGTCGTTTGAGCAAGCACGTCAGCGCCACTGCCAACTGATCCAGCTTACCTGTGATCGTACGCGGCCAGATGCTCATAGGTTTTATGAGTCCCTGGGGTTCTTGCCAACCCACACAGGCTTCAAGATGAAGCTGTGACCATTTGAGGCGAGCTGGCCCGGCGTTTGATTGCCGGGCCAGAGGGCGGAGTCAAAGCAATACAGTAGCAAGCATGCCCAAGGCGCCGAGGACAAACCCGATGAGTGCGCCACGCCCTGGTGCTTCATGGAACAGCGCCCAGACCACCACGGGCTCAAGCAGCAACAGGGAGGTGACTGAGACCACGGTGACGACCCAGATATCACCGACCGCCACGTACCCCAGCCAATACGCACCCAACAGGCAAAGCCCGGCAAAACACATCAGCACAACGGGAAGGACGAACGCCTCCCATGAACCATGCCCTGTCTGGGCAAGCCTGGCGGTTACCACCTCGCTGTAGATTGCACAAAACTCCCCCACCACCATCAACCCTAGAGCAGAAACTCCGAGTAGTTCTTTGGACATATCAAAAACTCCTTCGTATTCAACGCAATATTTTTCAGCTCCCAGCGAGCAATGCCGCTGCCCAGGAGCGTGTTGCAGTGATACGAAGCAGCCTTGAACAGGCCTGAATTACCGAAGTGCTTTTCCATGCTCATGTCCTTCAAAGGGTGAGTCTCAGCGCCCGGAAAAGGGCGCTCGCTGCGATCATACGTTCCGACAGCCCGCCTGAACAACCTGCCCCCTCTCGGTCTGCCGCGAAGTGCTTCTGCAGGATCAGTGAGCGTTGAACCAGTCGGGGTGCACAACCGGAAAGTGCTTTTTCAGCCAATCCACAAATGCATTCACCTGGGGTGCAAGATGGGATCGGCTGGGGTAAAGCACGGAAACCAGGCGCGGTGTCGGACGAAGTGCGCCGAGTACTTCAACCAGTTCTCCACTGGCGAGGTACGCCCCGACGGTAATCCCCGGTGCTTGAATAATGCCGAAGCCTGCAACGCCGCATTGAACGTATGCGTTGGACTCGTTCACGGTGATACCGCCGCGTGGAGTGTGTGGATGGTCCTCGCCCGCCATCGAGAAGTGCCAAGGCAGCGGCCTGTTGTTTTGACCCGAAAGAAAGCCGACGCACCGGTGGCCGGCAAGGTCCGCCAGGGTTTCCGGTACCCCGTAGGCCTGGAGATAACTTGCAGATGCACAGGTCACCATGATTGCGCTGCCTATTTCCCTGGCTACCAGGCTGGAATCCGGGAGATCACCGATTCGCAATACGCAATCGATGCCTTCCGCCACCAGGTCTACCCTGCGGTCGGTCACGCCGAGTGCCAGTTCGATCTCGGGAAATGCCTCGGTAAATTGCCTGAGGCTTTCCATGAACCCGTGCTGGGAAAACGCTGTGGGAATATCAATCCGAAGCCGCCCACTCAGCGTCGAGCCACTGCGGTCGAACATGGAAGTGGTTTCTGCGATGGTGGCCAGAATCTCTTTGACACGCTCGTAAAATCGTTCGCCCTCAGCCGTCAGCTTGACTTTACGCGTCGTGCGCTGGAACAGGCGCACACCCAGGGACGCCTCCAGTTCCTGAATAGTGCGCGTGACATAGGGACGGCCGGTCTGCGTCGCCTCCGCGACTTTTGTGAAGCTGCCCAACTCCGCCAGCTTGGCAAATACCTGCATCGACTGTAGAAGCGCCATACGTCTGTCCCCGGGAAGCCGGTGAAGGGTTGATTGTTACTCTCCAGAATAACAATGCTGTTGGATTCTGCCCATTTATGCCGCGCTGCGAAACCTCAACAATGGCCCCAACAACAAGGAGGCACTTGCCTCCCCTGCCCATTCACCGTTGCTGGAGACAGAAAATGAAAGCGTGGCTTCTGAAAGATTTCGGTTTGGACAACCTGGTACAAGGGGACGCCGAGACCCCCGTCCCCAAGGCGGGAGAGCTGCTGGTAAAGGTGGGGGCCGTTTCGCTGAACTTCCGGGACAAGGCCATCGTCGATGGCATCTACGAGCCCCACAAGGTGCCCAAGCCATTGATTCCCGTCAGCGACGCGGCAGGCGTTGTCGTAGCAACAGGTGACGGTGTCAGCCGTTTCGCTATTGGCGACCGGGTCAACTCGCATCTCTACTCCCGCTGGCTGGACGGCATGCCTGGGCCGGATGAACCCGACTACTGCTTCGGCTCGCCTTTGCCCGGCGGCCTGGCGCAATACATGATCATCCATGAGGACAGCGCAGTACGTGTCCCCGACAACCTGTCGGATGAGGAAGCCGCGACTCTTCCGATTGCCGCATTGACGGCCTGGTACGCGCTGGTTGATTTCGGCCAGGTCGAGGCGGGCCAAACGGTGCTGGTTCAAGGTACCGGTGGGGTTTCGGTTTTCGCTGCGCAAATCGCAACCGCCCTCGGCGCCAAGGTTATTGTCACCTCCAGTCGGGATGAAAATCTGGAGGCTATGAAAAAACTGGGGGCGGTCGCCAGTGTGAACTATCGCACGCATCCTGGCTGGGCAGAGGAAGTCCTGAAACTCACCGATGGCAAGGGCGTGGACCTGCTCCTGGACGTCGCAGGCGGAGATGGCATCAATCAATCGATCGCCGCGACCAGGGTCGGTGGACGTATCGCCCAGATCGGATTCCTGACGGGCCAGACGTCTGCATTGAACCTGATGCCGATGATATTCCGGCAAACAACCATTCGCGGCATTGCCGTAGCGCCGCGCTCATCGTTCGACCGCATGAACGCGTTCCTGAGCGAGCACAGGATTCGCCCGGTAATCGACCGTGTGTACGCCTTCGATCAAGCGCGCCAGGCATACGAACACTTGGCCAGGGGCGCCTTTGGCAAAGTGGTCATCAAGGTCGGGTAAAGTCGACCGCCGGGCGTTTCACACAGGCAGGTGATTGCTGCGGGATTTGCCCAGGCGGTTCACGAATGACACCAATGGTCGTTCAAAGACCGGTTCCTGTTATTTATGGAGCAACACAGGTTTGGTGTAGTCGAAAAGAGGCTTTGCGACTAAACCGGTATAGGGGACATCGCCAAATGAGCAAGGGTAGTCCCCCTACCCCCACGGTGGCCGAACACCCGGCGCACCCGGCACATTGAAGGACCGACGCCATGCAGAACCTCAAGATCGCGACATTCAATGTCAACGGCATAAAGACGCGACTGCCCAACCTTCTGCAGTGGCTGGAAAAGGAGCGCCCGGACATCGTCTGCCTGCAGGAACTGAAGGCTCAGGACAACGCGTTCCCCGCTGGAGAACTTGAGGCGGCGGGCTATGGCTCATTGCACCATGGCCAGGCTTCCTGGAACGGAGTGGCAATTCTCGCGCGGGATTCCGAACCCCTTTTGATCCATGAGGGCTTGCCGGGAGCCAAGGACGACTCGCAGTCTCGATACCTGGAAGCGGCTGTCCATGGCGTGATTGTCGGATGCCTGTACCTGCCCAACGGAAACCCGCAACCCGGGCCAAAATTTGATTACAAGCTCGCGTGGTTCGAACACCTGATCTCCCACGCCGCAACACTGCAGGCCAGCGAACATCCGGTGGTCCTCGCGGGTGACTACAACGTGGTGCCCACCGACCTGGACATCTACAACACCCGCTCATGGCTCAAGGATGCCCTCCTCCAGCCAGAAAGCCGTGAGTGCTTTCAAAGGTTGCTTTCCCAGGGCTGGATCGACTCGCTGAGGCAGCTGTACCCGGAAGAGCGGGTGTACACGTTTTGGGATTATTTCCGTCAGCATTGGCAGAAGAATTCCGGGCTGCGCATCGACCATCTGCTGCTCAACCCGGTACTCGCCCCGTACCTGAAAAACGTCGGCGTAGATGCATGGGTACGGGGTGAAGAGCATGCCAGTGATCATGCGCCGACGTGGATCGAGATCTCATCACGGCAAACCCGGTCAAGAAAGAAGCCAAAACGCAGTTGATCACAAGCCACGACGCAGACTATCGGCACACGTGCCGATCCCCGACTCACCCATCCCAAGGTGTGATCCGGGCTTACTGATTGGGCGCAAATTTCGCGAGCTTCAGCCAGCGACTTATGGCCTCAACGAGTTCGGCCTTGCACTCCACCGGCAGCCAATGCCCGCCAGGCAGGCTCGTCACTGTGAGGTCTGCGCAGGCCGCGCGCATTGGATCGCCCAACTGATTGCCGTTGATGGTATTCATCGGGTCGTAATCACCGTTCACAAACAGGACGGGCATGGACAGGCGGCCGCCATCGGGTGCGCGATGGGCGTATTCGATGTTGGCATCGTCGTTCAGATACCACGCGCAGGGCGTGCGGAAACCATGCTCCTCGAACGTGCGCACCAGTGCCGCGAAGTCCGTCTCGGGCCAGAGCGCCGGGTCTGGCGGCGTCGGGGGAGCCCGGTGCGCTTCGCCAAACCGCCCGCCTTTGCGGGTCACTTCGGCATTGGAGGCGACCCTGGCGATGCTTGCAGGGTCGCCTCTTCGATAAATCGACGCCAGCGATGCTGCTTTGTCCGCGTCAAGATCAGCCACGGCGGACGCAAAATGCGTGTTGTAGTAGCGGTAATAGTCCCATTGGCCGTCTGGATACTGGTCGACCGGGTAAATCCCTCGGTCAACCAGCGGTATGAGCGTCGCCAGCGCGTTCGTGGAAGGAAAGTACGGAACCGAAACCAGCACAACGCCGCGGCTGCGCCAAGGTTCATGGGCGACCAGTTCACCGGCCACGACGCTGCCCCAATCGTGGCCCACCCAGATGGCGGGCGTTCCACCGAGATGGTCATGCAGCTCTGTCATGTCTGCCACGATGTTTTCAATCGTGTACGCATTGATCGCGGCCGGCGCCGAAGAGCCGCCATAGCCGCGCATATCGGGTGCGACACAGTGCCAGCCTTGGGCAGAGAACGCTTCCATCTGTGCACGCCAGATCAAACCGAGTTCGGGCCAACCATGCAGGAACATCATCAATGCCCCATCGGCAGGTCCCGATTCCAGATAATGCGTTGTGTGACGGGGCGTACTGAAGACGCGCGAAGTCAGCTTGAAAGTGGACATAGGATCTCCTCATGTCATTCCGGCGCGATGTCTCACTGTAGGTCACCTCGGGTGAATGAGCACCACTGCCCGCATATTTTCAGGTCGCGCTTATCCTGGGAGCGGGAGCAAAAGAACTAAAGCAACCACACGTCAATCAACGTTGTAGAAAATTTGAATTAGCCAGTTGCCCGGCCGGTCAAGAATTATGAACGCAGTAAATCTGACGAGGTAACAGCAATGACTATCCAGGCAGAGACACTCGTACAACTGACCGAAGCCCTGCAAGAGCGAGGCATGCATCTGGTTTCAGATGTTCACTTCACCCGCGCGCCCTATCGGCAGAATCACCTCTGGGTCTGCACTGTGGCGTAACGATCCCTTATGATGCTTGCCTGCCAGAAGGTCGCCAACCGCGACAGATGGATCAATGCGAACACTCTTATGGATAAGCCCGATGCGGATCAACGTTCTGACAATTTCCCTGGCCACCTTGATGATGACCGGGTGTGCCAACCATGGCGCCAAGCCTTCGACGCACGCGCTGGCGACTCAAGATAACGTAGTTGGCATCTGGGCCATGGTTCCTCTGCGCAACGGAATTGCCAACGTGGTCGAATACAGCGCTGATGCCAAAGCCACATTGCATCCATTCAACTGCGCTGAACCCGGGAAGCACCAGGAAAAAGAAGTGAGCGACTTCAAGGTGTCCGACGATGGAAAGGTCATCCATCTCAAATCACCTTCAGACAACTTCGACCTGAAGGTCCTGGCATTCGACCCGCAGACCATGACGCTGAGCATGGATGTTTCGGATACGAGCCTGACCTTCAACTACGTAAAAGTCAGTAACGTCGCACCGCTGTGTGCCCTTTATCCAAACGCCGCCGCTGAAGCTGCGCGCAAAACCCCTTTCAAGGCCAGTGATTTTGTAGCGGATCCCGGGATACCTGCCCACTCCGGTATGGAGCGATATATTGGCAAGTGGGCAAATGACAAAGGTGAGCTGGAGGTAGAAGTCATCATGGGTCCCAACGGCAGTGCCTACCTCTACATGGCTTCCAGCAAAAACTGGCACTTCCTGTACAACGAGGTGCATTGGGTAGGCGACGAACTGCATTTTGAAAGCTATGCCTATTCAGACCTTCCCTCTCTTTACAGCCACCCTTTCCATAAATCCAAGACCCACAGCATTCTTCAGCCGAGCGGCGACGGAGGATTACGTTATTCGATCTTTATCGATAAGCGCCGGTACGAATTTCTATTGAACCGCGCGAAGAACTGAGGTTGAGGTAGCGCAGTACTGTTGCGATGACCGGGCGGTGCATCTGCAACGCAGAAGGCAAGGAAGCCTCGCAAACGAAGTGGATTGCGGACCTGTTGAACAATTGCCGACCGGAAACAAACAAGGGCTTGCATCAGCTTTCGCCCGCAAACCCTTGATTTTAGATGGTGCCCGAAGCCGGAATCGAACCGGCACGCCCTTACGAGCGGGGGATTTTAAGTCCCATGCGTCTACCAGTTTCGCCATTCGGGCGGTAGCGCTATGCAGCAGGCCAAGCAGCGTTAAAAGCCCTTGAGCGTTGCAGCAGGCTAGGGAATATATAGATCCAGCCCCCTCGATGCAAGGTCGGGTGCGGGCTTTTTCAAACAATCAAGTGGCGCCCTGGCAAACAAAAAAGCTCGCCAGATCAGTCATCTACAGATTTTGCAGGCGGGAGTGGGCAATGGCGATACCGACCGCTTCACCAGGTGCCGCACCCGTGCCCCACGTGCATCAGGAAAAATAAGTCATTACCGCAATAACCACTGAAACCCAAACCAGGGTCATCAAAAACGACAGCGCAGCTAATGTCTTGCCCATTTGCCTACTCGCCCCGATGAAATCACTTCAAGGAACCCTCCCAGCGCCGCTTGAGAATAGCCACGCACGACGCAGTTCGCCTTCAACCTCCCACGAAAATCGTGGATACGATACTCCACGCAAAAGGTTAGTTCCTTCAGCAGTCCCGCCCACAAGTTACTGAGCCGCTGTTTATTCCCTGATACCCCAAAATGATCATCCCCGGCTTTCCTGCTCCTGCGGCGCCCCGGCCCATCTGATACGCTTTTTTCTTCTGCATCTGCCCCTGTATCGAAAACCGCCCTGCCCTGACAATACACCCACTCCCGACACGCCCGTGGAGCCCGGCAGGAACCGTCCTGCCGGCCCGTTCATTTCGGAGGCCTTATGGCTAAGATGGCATTTTTCCTGTTCGGTTTTCTTGCGCTGACCATCGCAATTGGTCTGCTGGCCACCATCTCACCGGTCTAGGATCCATGGCCTGCTGACGCAACCCGCTGGAGGTCAGAGGGCGTGTCAGCCGGCAAAAAACATCGGATACAACGACAGCACCAACAGCGCCGCCATCGACCAGTTGAACACCCGCAACCAGCGTGGCTCGCGCAGTACATTGCGCAAGCCGCTGCCACAGCCGGCCCATACGCAAACGCTGGGCAGGTTTACCAAGGCAAACACCGCAGCAATCAACAGCACGTTGGTGACATAACCCTCGGCAGGCGTGTAGGTGGTGATCGCGCCCAATGCCATGACCCAGGCCTTGGGGTTGACCCACTGGAAGGCCGCCGCACCGAGAAACGTCATGGGTTTGCGCTTGTTATCGGTGTCATCGGACATCGCGCTGGACGTTGCGATTTTCCAGGCGAGGTACAGCAAATACGCCGCCCCCACATAACGCAATACGGTGTAGGCCCACGGCAACGCCTTGAACACTTCTCCCAGGCCCAGGCCCACGGCGATCACCAACAACATGAAGCCAATGCTGATGCCCAGTGCATGGGGGATCGAGCGAATAAAACCGAAGTTCACCCCGGACGCCAGCAACATGGTGTTATTGGGACCAGGGGTGATTGAGGACACAAAGGCGAACAGCGCGAAGGCTGAAAGCAGGCTTGAAGACATGAGCATGGCGCGACATCCGAACGAGTACTGTGGCCGTGACAGTAGAACGTTGCGCCAGCCTGCGCCCCGTACAGCTACGGGTAGATACGGTCATACACTTCGCCAGGCCTGCCAACAAGCGCCCTCCAACCAAACTGCCATTGGTTTGCCTTCATTGATCGGTATACTTGCGCCCTTCTCTGCACCCTGTGCTGAACACATCCTGAAAGGACACTCGATGAGCAACTACCTCGACCGCGCGCTGACGGGCCTGCGGACCCTGGGCATCAATCTTCTGCAGCCGGTTCCAGACGCACCGGTACTGGTATTGCTGGACCGCGTGGCCCAGTACGACACCGCCAAAGTCACCGCTATCGCTGCCGTGCTGCAACAGTCGACCACCTTTAACAGCGTGGTTCGCGAGCAGATCGCCGGCATGGATATCTCCACGCGCTTCATGGACATCACCCAGAGCTTCACCTCGATTCGCGAAGACGCTGCGGCCATGGCGGGCTGGATGGATGATGGGCGCCTGGATACGCTGGAGAAGCTCAAGCTGAGCTGGATGAACCTGCGTCGTGGCTCGATCCCCAGCCGCTTCAGCGAGATCCGTGAAAACTACCTGCAGGTGTGCAAGTCGGCCAATGACCAGATCTCCCGGGAAACGGTGATTCTGGAGGCCTACCTGGATTTTCGCATGGCCATGAAAGCGGCCGAGGTCGATGCCCAACAGGTGCTCGCCCTGGCCGGCCAGGTCCTGGAGCAGCGTACCCAGGCCTTGAACGAGGCCAACGCCCAAGTCACGGCTGCCGAAACCCTGGCGCCGGCCGAACGCGCGGCCTTGGAATTGCGCCGTGACGAAGCCGTACGCGCGCTGCAGGACGAAGACAAGCGCTACCAGATCGTCAAGGACATCGCCGATGACCTGAAGGTCGGCTACAACACGGCCGAAATGGTCTTCGCCCGGATCAACCAGGTGCATGTGATCAAGGAGCGCCAGTACCAGCGCATGGTCTCGTTCTTCTCTACCAACGAAGTGGTGTTGACCGGCCTCGCGGTGTCGTTCACCAGCAACAGTGGACTGGCCGAAGCCACCAACACGCTGAACGCCACCACCGAGGGCATCAGCAAGGGTCTTGAAGCCCTGGGCAGCACCGGCAACACCCAATTGGAAGCAGCGGTCAAGGCCAGCTATGGCTCCACCATCAAGGTCGACTCGGTGCGCGCCCTGGCCGACGCCACCCTGAGTTTCCAGACGGACATGCACGGCCTGACGGAAACCTACCGCGCTGAATCCAGCAAGGCGTCCCGTGACATCGCCGAAGCCGTCGAAGAGGCCAAACGCAAGTTCGCCGCATTGCTGACCAAGGCCGCTTGATGAGCGACATTCTTCTCTCCGAGCAACTCGGCGCGATGGCGCTGGTGGATCAACTGCGCCACCAGCAGATGGCGGTGGAAAAGGACTTGAGCCTGCCCCAACGCCGCGCAGAAGTGGCGGCGCGCATCCGCGAGTATTACCAGAACAACGGCATTCAATTTACCGAAGCGCAGATCGATCAGGGCGTGCGCGAATTCTTTTCCAAACGCCTGGTGTTCGAGGCCCCGGAACTGAGTGCGCTTGACCGCTTCTGGAGCAAAGTACTGCTCAGGCGGCATCGCGGCATACTCGTCATCCAGCTCATCGCGGTCACCTTGCTGGTGGTGCAATGCAGCCGGGTGATGGTCGCCAGACACGAGATCCAAGAGGCTCAAAGAGCGGCCATCGCCGTCGAGACGAACGCGGCACAAAAACAATCAGACATCGCCCACCTGAAGGCTCGCTTGAGCGCCGTGCAACAGGACCCGGCCTATATTGAGGGCGGCGACCTGTTCAGTGCCTTGCCCCGACTGAATACCAAGGCCGAACATGCCCTGGCCATGGTCGATACCTCCGGGGTCGATTACGCCAGTGAGCAGATCGGCGTGCTGGAGGCGTTTTTAGCCAAGGTCAAGGCAGTCCAGCCGATGACCGACCAGCTCAACGAGTTGACCCGCAAAGTCGCCGACATTCACCTGCCCGCCGCCGACAGTAAAGCGACGCGGGGCATGCAGGCCGAATTGGTCATGATCAAAGACCTCATCGGGAAATTCGAAATCGAAAAAGCCGGCGGCCAACTCAGGGCCCTGCGTGCCAACACCGAACTGATCCCCAAGGAGGTGACCATTCGGGTTGTCGACCGGCCAGGCACGCCGTCCGGTGTCGAGCGCTGCTACGACAAGGCGCTGTGTAATTCCAATCCTGGTTCGACCCAGGGCAAGAGCTGGTATTTGGTTGTCGAAGCCGTCGACCTGTCGGACAGGCCGGTTCTACTGCCCACCGTCAGCAGTGAGACCGGCACCGGCGCGTGGGCCAGCCAGTTCGCTGTGCGGGTACCGCAGGCCGAATACCTGAAGGTCAAGGCCGACAAACTCGACGACGGCCACCTGACCAACCGTGTGATCGGCCGCAAGCCGGCCGGCAGGATGGAAGTCACCTATTTGAGCCAACGGACCACCGATCCGCTCGAAACGATATTGGAGTGGTGAAGACATGACGCCTGACACCCTGATCGGCATCACCGAACGTAACTCCCGCAACGCCGAGCTGAGGATTCGCACGGCCGAGCAACACCTGTCTGAACTGCTCGGCGAGCAACTGGCGCTGGAGCAGGACATTACCCAGCGCCTGGGTAAAATCGCGGCCCTGCACCTGAACCAGGGCAACACGCAGAACGAGCAAGTCGCCGCCGCCCTGAACCTGCGCCAACAGTCCCAGGACCAGCTCCACCAGCAACTGCGCGACGCTGAGCAGACCGTGGCCCAGGCGCTGGCGGGCAAGGAAAAACTGCAAGCGCGAGCCGACACCCTCGACCAGCAAGCCCGGCAATCCCTGGAACAAAACCCCGACTACGCCCGCCAGGTCGAGCAACTGGACCTGGCCCAGGCCGCCCACCGAGAACACGTCAGCGGTTATGAAGACTTGCGCCAGGAGTGCGCACTGAAGCGTCCGACCTTTGATACCAACCTGGTCTACGTCTACCTGCGCGGACACGCCTTCGGCACCGACCAATACCGGCGCAACCGCCTGAACCGCTGGATGGACAACTGGCTGGCGACTAAGGTGAACTACCTCGCCAACCGCAAGAACGAGCTGAGCCTGATCGCCCTTGGTGAGCGAAACGAGGCCTTGCAGGCCGAGCGCATCGCCCTGATCAGCACCTTGAGTGCCAGCGTCGATGCGCAACTGGCTCAGGCACGTGACCAGTTGGGACAGGCCGCAATTCAACCCGAGCTCGACACCCTGCAACGCGTAGTCGACAACGCCAAGCGCCAGGCCAATGCCATCCAGGAAAAACTCGGCAGCTACTCACGCAACGAAGACCCGCAGTACCAGCGCGCACGCCAGTTGCTCACTGACCAGTTGAAAACCCGCAGCATCGGCGAATTGATCGACCTGGCCAGCCACACCCCGGACGACGCCGACGACCTGATCGTCGAGCAACTGCAAACCCTGAACCTGCGCTTGAAAGCGGTGGTACAGCAACTGGCGGATACCCAGGAAGAGGCCGTGGTACACCAGAACAGCTACCAGCGTGCCAAAGACCTGGAGCGCAAAGTTCGCAACGATGCGTTTACCGGCCGCGATGTTTATTTTGACCTGTCGACTGACTTCGAGCGTCTGGTAGAGAGCTACATGACCCAGGGTGCAACCCTTGGCCAGGTTGTGGATGTGCTTAGCCGGGGCCTTAAAATCGTGCGCCGCAGTCAGGTAGCGGCAGGGGCGACGCGAGGCTATGTCAGCGCATCGATCAGCCCTGTCGTCCTTGGCGTCGCCACCGTCGAAAGCAGCAATAACAACACGGCCAGCTTTTCGACGTCAGGCAGTACAGGCGGCGGCAGCTTCAGGACGACCGACAGCTTCTAGCCTGGCGCGAAGCAAATCCGGGACTTCCTCGTTGCTAGCTGTCAGACAACGAGGAAGTGATCTGCGCAATCGCATCCTGATCCAGCCCGTCCAGCGTGCGGTAGTGGTTGATGATCAACGTCTCCTTGTCACTCAGGGTGGCCTGGTTGATAACCGCCCTTTCCCCCGTCAACACGTAAAGCACGTCCACGCCTTTATGCCGGATGGCAATCAGGTAATCGGACTTGGGCGCCCGCGCGCCACTTTCGTAGTGCACCTGAGCATTCGCACCCACACCGCCAATCGCACCAAACTCCTGTTGGGAGAGCCCCAGGATCTTGCGTTCCTCTTTCAGGCGGGTGCCGAGTTTATCGTCCATGGCGGGTACCTCAATAAACGTGTTTAACACCCACCATACGCTTATGCGCAGGAGCGGGGTCTATTCATTCGGGTGGCTACCTATTGCGTGCGCACGAAGGCGAACATATGCGGCACGTAATCGGCCTTGCCGAGCGGCACACCGTTATGGCGAAGGATGTTATAGGCGGTCATCAGGTGAAAATAGAACTGTGGAATGGCCCAATTGACCGCGTATTCGTAGGCAGTCATGTCGAAAATAGTACCGTCGGGAAGTTCTATCGAGATAGCGCGCTCGCTGCTGTCGATGAGTTCGCGATCTGCCGAGGCGAGGGCTTGCAGGGTTTGCTCGATCAACCCACGCGCCTCGCTCAGGGTTGCGGGTGTGCTCAGAACCGGCAGCGGTTGATGGGTGAGACGCTGGACCGATTCCTGGGCCTGGGTGCACGCAAACCGGATTTGCGTTGCGAGGGTGTGCATGTCGGGCGCCAGCCGCGCGCTCAGCAGGTTTCGCGGGTCATAGCCCAACTCGCCGGCATGCGCCTCGCCTTTGGACAAAAGCCCCTTGAGCGAGCGCAACATCTGCGCAAAGCAAGGGACGGTGATTACATAGGTCGACATCGTTCTTCCTTGACTGGATGCTGAGCGTGGGAGCATGCCATGGGCACGGTCTGCGCGGCTAGCCGGCAAGCTTCATGCAGCTTCACGTGACGTCAGCGGCGAGCCGACTTACCTTGGCCGCCCGCCCCTCTTACTGGTGTAGAGCGTGCTAAAGATCGCCACCCTTGCCGCCGGCTTTATCTGCCTGTCGATGCTGCCTGCTGCCCAGGCGAGTGATGGGTTCTACGTCAACCCGCAGTCCACCGCCGCACAGTGGGTCCAGCAGCACCCCGATACGCCTGCCACTGCAAGCATCCGCTCAACCATTGCCGAGGTGCCCAGTGCCCTGTGGCTGACCGGCACCAGCCAGGCCATAGGAACGCTGGCCGAGCGCGTCAATCGCTATGTAACCTCTGCCGCCAGTGCTGATAAAACACCGATTTTGGTGGCCTATAACCTGCCCCACCGCGACTGCAGCGGTGGCGCCTCGAAGGGTGGCGCACCGGCAGCGGCGGAGTACCGGGGCTGGATAGACCAACTGATCAAAGGCATTGGAGACCAGCCGGCGCTGGTTATCTTGGAGCCGGACGCACTGGCAGACCTGCAGTGCCTGGACAAGAACAAGCGCGCCGAGCGGCTGGGGCTAATCAATTACGCCGTATCGGGGTTCAACCAGCGCGCACGCCATGCCGATGTTTATCTGGACGCTGGCAATCCAGGCTGGAAATCCCCAGGCGCCATGGCCGATGCGTTGAATGCAGCCGGGGTGAAACAGATCCGGGGGTTTGCCCTGAATATCGCCAACTTCTACACCCTCGCCCAGGTGCGCAGTTATGGTGATGCCATCAATGCCAGGTTGTTAAGCGAATACGCCTATACAAAAGCCGTGGCGGTGGATACCAGCCGCAACGGCAATGGTGCGAATCCTGGAGACTGGTGCAACCCGGTGGGGCGCAGACTGGGCATGCCACCGCAAGTGCTTTCGCCACGGTTGGTTGCCCTATGGATCAAACTCCCGGGCAATTCGGACGGTGCGTCTTCGACGAAAACCGATTGTCATGAAGGCCCGGCGGCAGGCACCTTCAGTGCCGAACTGGCACTTCGCCTGATTGATGGACACTAACGGCGAATGAGCCTTGCATCACCTGGATTCATTGCTCAGGATAGCGCTCTTGAGCTGAACATCGGCAGGGAAGCAGCAGGTTACCGAGGCCGACAACACATGACGCTCCATGAAGATAGCCCGCTGCACATAGAGGTGTGCCAGCGCCAGAAACACCTCTGGTTCTGGCTCCCAATTGGTCTTTTGATGGTTTTCTTGACGATTACCTCGACGATTTCCCTGGGTACAAATCCGCCGGAATGGATGTTTGTCGCACTCAACTTTGGCTGGGCAATCGTCGCGCTGACACTGCTGGTGAAGCTATCGGGTATTTGTTGCGCCAAGTGAAGCACCCAGGCGTTTCAGCTTGCATCGCGAATCACTCGGGCTCGTGCCCTCACCTTGATACGTCGTCAATGCCAGACAAACAACGTGAAACAACTCACATTTATGGAGTTTCACGGTTGAAGGTCAAAATTTGACCAAATATATTTCGCCCCACCCGAGCGCTCACCTCTATACGGATATTGTTCTGCGCCTGCTCGGGCCCCCGGAGATGCGCAGGCAATAAAACATTGAGGTTTGCCATGCGTCTTTCCAAACTCGCCCCAGCCGCCGCCCTGTTCAGCCTGTTCACTTTGCCCGCCCACGCCGCCGACCTGTCTGCCCTCACCGGTGCCCTGTCATCTGCCTTGGGGGGTGCCGGCAACAGCAACAACACCGTCAACGCCAACAGTGCCTCCTGCCAGCAACAGATCCGCGACCTGCAGACCAATATCAATGCGGCCAATGCCAAGGGCGATACGTTGCGCGCGACCGCGTTCCAGGCAGCACTGACACAAACCAACAAGAGCTGCAGCAACAGTACCTACAACACTCAGGCACAAGTGGACACTAACCCTCAGCGCCAGCAAAACGTGAACAAGGCTGCGGATGCGATCAACGCAATTGGCGGCTTGTTCAAGTAAGTCGGGCTGCCCTGCGAGAAGGCCCGCGATTGCGGTTTTTTCGCCCATCGTACTTACCGGCAGACAATAAAAAACCCCGTAGACGTTAATCTACGGGGTTTTCTGGTGTGGAGGATTGTCGTCCCCCTTCACCTTAGCCAATGGCCGCCGACAGCTGCCATGTTCGCTTATTTCTTGGCCCAGTTGAGGATGTACTTACCGTAAGCACCTTCAAACCCATCGACGGCAATCGAATAGGTTTCACCCTTCTTGGCTGAAAAAGTCACAGCACTGGTTACATCATTTTCCGACTGGTTATTGTTCGTGCCGGCCACCGGCATCGAATTCAGGCTCGTGCTTTTATAAACGGCAAGCACGGTGTCGAATTTTGAGCCTGTGGTATCAAATGTGAAGCTTGCATCTTCTGGGGAAGTCCATTTGCACCAGACCGAATGGTAAGGCTTGGCAAAAGGAATATGTCCAGACTCACCAGCCTGGCTGGTGGCTAGTGTAGTGTCGCCGGCAACTGTACCTTTAACACCCTCGATAACCGTGGCTTGCGAGAAATCATCTGCGCAGCTCAGCGAGCTGCTTGTGCCGTTGAGGCCCTGATAGATCAGCGTGCCGGCTCCGAGCACGACAACAGCAATGGCTATTGGGAAAATAATGCGTGGTACGGCCATGACTCTTCCTTTTGAGGCGTATAGTTTCTGAACTACTGCCATAGCAAGCGCAGCTTTAAATGGAAAAATGGATATCGGCTGATTAACGCCCATGAAATCATGCCATGGACGTTAAAAATGGCACATCAAGCTATAAATCTCAGGAAACAAGTGGATTTTCTCTCGACCAGCCTGCCCGCCAGAGGCCCCTCGGTCACGAGGGGTGGCGATATTAACATGATGCATGCACCTGATCATCCAACTCCTGTCATCCCGTAGATGTCTTTAGGGGTGTGAATGCGATACAGGTAGAGATCAATTTAAAAATCAATAAATCTATGCCGTCTCCCGCTCAAAAATGGAAGACGGAGTTCAAAATGGAACAGCAAATAAATCATTTCCCTTGGCATCCGAAGATTGCCGCAAGCGATATACCTCATATTCAAAACGTCAGCGTGACCGCAATCGTGTCGGTATAAGTGCCGGCCGGCAAACCCACCTTGCCTGGGGATTTACCGTAAATATTCACGGCTTGCGCAACCCCGGTGCTGGCCGTGAGATTGATAGTGCCGTTGTTGGCAAGAATTTGCGTGTGGGCGGCGTCGGTGTAGATGTCATAGGGCGCAAAGTGGCCGGCACCGTCTGCCAGGGCACGCGTTCCACCGGTGGATTTGCCATCATTGGCGCCGGACGTGATGGTCAATACCGGCGAAGTACCCGCCGAGCATTGAATAGACAAAGGCGCCCCGCCGCCGCCCAGCACTTGCCCATCAGCCTCGGTATACAGGGTGTTGGCGGTACCAAAGTTCAACGCACCGAAATTCAAGCCTGTGGTGCCTCCCACGCCGTTGACCAGGCAACTGTTGATCAATATCAGCGACGCACTGATTTGACCGGTGACAGTGGTCGCGGCCTGGGAGCCGGACATCCAGGCCAGTGTCGTCAACGCCAGTAAGACTCTTGAGATAAGTCCATTCATGAAGCTCTCCTTATGACTTGCCAACCCAGCGCGCCGGTTCAGGTCCCTGAGGTAGACCCTTGACACTTGTACAAGGATGGCCGTTGCGTAGAAGGTTAGTCAGTCAAAAGGAAACTGCCAGCCCGAGGCCAATCGCTTTCACTTGCGGGAGGTTGCCTGGAGAGCTTTTCGGCCTTGTACCCGCAGGAATCACTGGCCAGTTTTCGCTCCGTCGCTGCACGTCAGCGAACGGGTATCGGAACCCGGAAATTACAGGTACCTCCCTATCGATGATAAGCCTTCCGGTAGGTTGTGGGGCTCACGCCCACGATCGAGAAAAAGTGCTGACGTAACGACAGGCTTGTACCAAACCCGCAAGCGTCAGCGATCGACTCGACGCTGTGGTCGGTTGTTTCAAGTTGCAGTTGGACGGCCTTGATTCGCTCATTCGTGAGCCACTTGCCAAACGTCGAGCCGGTCAGTTGCTTGAAGTGCCGGGTGAAACTGCGTCGACTCATCGCCAGCCTCGTCGCCACTTGATCGATTGACAACGGTTGTTCCAGGTTTGCCCGAAGCCAGTCCAGCAACTGGCCGAGACGCTGGTCGCTTGCGCCTTGAGGAACAGGCTGGCTGATGAACTGGGCCTGGCCTCCGTCGCGATGGGGGGAAACCAGCAGTTGACGCGCCAACGCGTTGGCAACCCCCCGCCCGTAGATCCGCCTGACGATATGAATACAGCAATCGAGCCCTGCGGCCACGCCTGCAGAGGTCAGGATTTGCTGCGCCTCGACATAGAGCACTTTGGGGTCCACTTCAATGCGTGGGAAATCTCGCGCCAGATGCGCCGCCCACGCCCAGTGCGTGGTTGCCCGCTTGTCGCACAGCAGGCCCGCATGGGCAAGCACGAACGCCCCCAGGCACAGGCCGACCACCAGCGCGCCCCGTTCATGGGCTGCCTGAAGCGTTTCGAGGAGTGCGCTCGGCGGCCTTTCGGTGACGTCCCGCCAGCTGGGAATGATGACGATGTCAGCTCCTGCAACCTGGTCCAAACCATGGTCACAGTGGATCGCGAAACCGGCGTTGGTAACCAGCGCCCCCTCTTCGCCCGCGCAGACCACCAATTCAAACCAGGGCGAATCCCCCACTCGGCGATCTTTACCAAATACGAGGCACGGCACAGAAAGGTGAAAGGGGCTGATGCCGTTAAAGGCGATGACTGCAACTTTCACACTTTTTTTCATAGGGCGGGCCTGATCGAGATTGGCCCGATTCTAATGAAAAATGGTCATTGGGCCAATGGTGTGAGTTCCCGGATGCGTTCACTCTGATCGCAGCTGCATTTCACCGGGAAATGCGCAAATCAGAGCTCAGGGCCTCAATGAACATCGCCACCTTTTGCACGCTGGGAGCACTTATGACCACTCTTTCGATGACCGCACCGGCACACGCCAGCGAACCGGTGCCGTCCGTCCCCTATACCACCGAGTCCACTGGCTATCATTGGTCCAGCGTGGACGGCGTGAGGGTTTTTTATCGCGAGGCCGGCCCCAGGGACGCGCCGCCCCTGGTGCTGCTCCATGGCTACCCTTCGTCCTCGCGCATGTGGGACTCGCTGATCCCGCTGCTTGCTGACCGGTATCACGTGATCGCCCCCGACTACCCCGGGTTCGGCAGAAGCGACGCGCCCTCGGCCGCGACCTACACCTACACGTTCGACCATCTGGCCGACACCATGAGCAAGCTGCTCACGCAATTGCAGATCCATGAATACACCCTGTTTATGCAGGACTACGGCGGCCCGGTAGGCTTTCGGATGATCCTCAACGCGCCGCAAAAACTGCACGGCATCATCATCCAGAACGCCAATGCCTATGACGAAGGCCTGGGTGCCAAGTGGGCGAACATCGCCAAGTACTGGAAGGCTCCCGCCGAACATCCCGAACAAGTCGATGGGTTCACGGGGTACGAGGGCACGAAGCAGCGCCATCTGGGCACCAGCCCTCATCCCGAGCGTTACAACCCTGATGCTTGGGAGGACGAGTTTGCCGCCTTATCCCGTCCGGGCCAGCGGGCGATACAGTCGGCGTTGTTGCTGGACTACCAGAACAACGTAGCCTCTTACCCAAAATGGCAGCAATGGTTGAAAGACAACCAACCGCCGATGTTGGTCATGTGGGGAAAATACGACCCGTCGTTCATTGTGCCGGGAGCCATGCGCTACAAGGATGATGTGCCGGGGGCCGAGGTTCATATTCTGGACGCGGGGCATTTCGCGCTCGATGAAAAAACCGAGCAGATCGCCAGCCTGACGCGTCAGTTCATGGCGCGTATCACCGCCGGTAAATAGTAAAGAGTGGGAGGCCCGCGCCCGGCTGATCGTCGGGTAACCCTGCAGTTCGTCGCCTCAAGCATTCCACTTCACCCAATCTCGAATACTGTATACACATACAGCACTCGAAATACCTCCTATGAACATCGACGAAGACACCTGCGGGTGGCTTGGCATCCCCACGCCTCTCGAAATGCACAAACAACATGCCCGGCTGCTCGAGAACGAGATCCAGGAACTGAACCTGCAACTGCGCAAGGCCCGGGCGGATATCTTCGGCCTGGTCGCGATGCTGACAGAAGCACAGGCAAAGAACGAAGAGTTTGCCGGATACCTGAGGCTGCGCGGTGCCGAAGCTGCAGCGATGAGGAAGCAGATCGCCAACCTCACCACTTCAGATCGACTCAGCACGCGCGAGGCCGAGAGGCTGCGCAGTGTGCTGAACGAACTGATGTCTCACCCGAAAACCATCGTCTAAGCTCAGGTTTCAGGTTGAGGGCTTGGCCATGTGCGGAAGACTTTCCCAGTACAGCGGCATTCACGACTTCGTCGCGGCGCTGAGCATGCAATGCCCTGGCGAACTCCGTGGGTGAGTTGCCGCTGGGAGAAAATCGACCTGCAACCGAGTGGAAGCTGACGCTGTTGATGACGGCGCTGAGGATCGCGCCAATCATCGTTTGGCTGAACGCCAACGCAGCCAAACCACCCCGACCAGCCCCAACGGCACCCCCAGGCTGAGCCATGAAAGCAGGTCATAGACGCCGTCACCAATCAGCGCCGAAAGCAATCCGAACAGGCTTAGAACAAAGAGCAACAGCGGCCAGCGAAAGATCATCCACAGTCCGCGCCTCATGATCGGCCCCCCATTTCCGGCCCGCTGGCATGCAATTCATCCAAGCGTTTTTGCAACGGTACCTTGCGACGGCTCAGCCACAGGTAGAGCCCACTGCCGAGGATGACGATGCTGATGAGATCGAGCAGCGTCCAGATGATCTTCAGCGGCACACCACCGTAATCACCAAAATGCAGCGGCTGCGAAACCAGCAAGGTTTTCACGTACAACGGCATCTCACGCATGTCGGTCAGCTCGTCGGTACTCGCATCCACCAGGGCCGGCTTGAGCAATCGCGCAGTGAGCGGCGTGGTGCCGCGCATGAACACTGCGTAATGGTGCTGGCTGCTGAACTGAGTACCGGGAAAGGCGATGAAGCTGGGCTCCATGCCTGGCGCCGCCTTACGCGCGGTATCCAGCGCTTTTTGCAACGACCCGAGGCGCTCCAGCGGCGGCGCATCCTTGTAGGGCGCGGTCATCTGCGCCAACTGGTCACTCTGCCAAAAGTCGAAAATGGGCAATGCCAGCGTATTGATCACGCCTGTCAGCCCCACCACCAACACCCAGGCGAGGGTGACGATGCCGAGCACGTTATGCAGGTCCAGCCATTTCAAGCGTGAACTGCGCCCGTTGCGCACGGTGGCGAAGTCCAGCTTGCGCATGAACGGTGTGTACACCACCACGCCGGGCACCAGCGCCGCGACCAACAGCAGCCCCATGAATCCTAGGAACAGATAACCGGGCAACCCCATGAATAAATCGGTATGCAGGCGCAACATCAGGTTCATGAACCCTTCGTCTGGCGGCACCGCAGGAAATAACTCGCCAGTGCGTGTATCGAACGACTGCGAATGCCCCTCGATCGGTGGCGGCATAATGCTCGTTGCCGTGTACACCGTACCGAGCGGACTTTCCGGATCGAAACCGACAAAACGCACGACCTCCCCCGGCTGCGCCACCAATGCACTGGCAATGACGGTGTCGTAGTCGATTGGTGGTGTATCGGCGGTCAGCGGGCGCAGGGGCGGCGGCGGCTCGAAGTAGTGCTCAATCTCTTCATGAAAGATCAGTGGCAGCCCCGTCAGGCACAGCAACAACAGGAAAACGGTAGCGATCAGGCTGGTCCATTTGTGGACCAGAAACCAGATACGCAAGGTGCGTGCAGTCATGCTCGGTGGTTTTCCTTAAAGCGCCAGGGGCGCCGTAGCTGGCGGTCACGCAGCAAAGCCTGATTGCGCTGAGCATCGGATAATTCCTTGGTGTGTTGTTGGTTGGAGGCGGCCAGTTGCTGCTCGATGGCCAGGCGCTTGTCCTGCTCGGCGCGGGCCTCGGCGCTAGCGGCATTGCCGATCGCGTCAAGGTCCGTCTGGAATTGCCCCGCCTGCTTTGCCAGCTTCCCGTCAAACCGCCAGTCCTGCACCTTCCAGGCAGCGCCGACGCTAACGGCCATGGCCAGCAGGATCAGCGACGCCAAGCCTGCCAGCTTCTGCATGGTCGTCATGCCAGCACCTCCAGCGCTTTGTCATACAGCGCCTGGCGATCTTCCAGTCCATTGATTCCGCCATTGATGCGGCGAGTGATCTTCACGAAGTCGCCCTGATCCGCCAGGGTATTAAGCCCCGCGTCGACCAGAACCACGCCGCCGACATCGTGGCGTATTGCGGCTGCTCGAGCAGTTCGGGCTGATTGATCAGGTCCAAGCCCAGGGCATCGCCACACGACTTGTAGTTGGCCCGCCCGGTGATCTGGATCAGGCCGCGGCCACGGTACTTAAAGCCATCACCATTCACCGTATTACCCAAATCGGTGCGCCGTTCGTAGCCTGCCTGCTGCGCTGTGGGCCCCACAACTCTTTCAGCCAGCGGAACGGCCCCGACTCATGCCCGACCTGGGCGATGAACGCAGCAATGCGCAGTCGAGTGACGATTCCGTACTTGGCCATGGCCGAATTCAGCACAGGAACAAAAACGCCGGCTTGGCGGCCGGAGCTCGAGAGGATCTGCAGCAATTGCTGCGCCGTAATCGGCATGCTTTTCTCAAGGCGAAAAAAAGCCCGCTCATTGGCGGGCTTGTATTTGGTGGCAATCAATTATTGAATATCCAGCTGAGTGAGATCAAATCCATGTTATGTATATCAATCCAAGGCAAGAACAACTGTTAAATTCGGAGAGAATGTCACGTCTACTCTTTGAAGATATAAAAAACCAAAGAATCTATCAAAGATCCATCTTATGGGTCTCGCGAATAAATTGTAAATCGCGTATTTAGCAGGAGATCCAAATATTGGCATTGATGGAGCACCGCAGTATCTAACACTAAGACCAACAGAATCTGCAAAATATCTAATTTTCCCGCTACCGATAGTTGTCTTATGCGTAACATCTCCGTGCTGATGAATTCGGCCAAGAGGACTATCGCCATTTGGGAACCTAGCCAATATTGCACCGCCAGGATTTAGCTTGTTTTTTACCTCGGCTAAAAAACCAGGAATTTCAACCTGATCGATATGCTCTAATACATCGAAGATTGCGACAACATCAAATCTTTTACCGCTTGGAATATCGGACAAACTAGAATATGACTCATACCCCATAGATGAAGCCATGCCCACAAGCTCATCATTTAACTCGACCCCTACAGTTTCAAGTCCAGAATCAACAGCGAATGACATGAACTCTCCATTTCCAAACCCAATCTCTAGAACGCTTTCAATATTTGAAACGCCCGTCCTCTTAAGTTCAGAATTAAAAAAGGATCTGTGCCACTTGCTATGCGAACCAAAGGAATCACAATCCCAGCCCTTCCAGGAGAGATAATTTTCTTTATTTTCACCTACCATAATTCCCTCTCGCTTTTTATTATGTAGAAGAAGTCAAATCATCTTGATGCGCTTCTTGCTGGGTATGAAATCCATCTACCTCTCTTGACTTCCTTCCGAAAAGTATAACTATTACTGAGAAATACAATAACGAATACAGATAAAAGCCACCGGCAGAATTTATTGTAGAGGCAACAAGTACTGACAAATAGAAAACAACAAACTCCCTATTAACCATTCTTGCCCTAAGCATTCCAAGAACGACAAGCGAGAGAAATACTAAAACTCCGATTATTCCATAGAACAAAAACATCGAAATCCACAAGGAGTTCTCTCTAACCTCCCCAACCAAAGCCGGCATAAAAATAGATGATGAATTAAGCCCAAACCCAAGAAGTATACCGCCATACTGCCTTGCAAGGTCCATCGACATAAATGTAGATGTAAGTCTTTGATTTGTAAATAAATCTTGTAACTGATCACGAAGACCGCTATCGAAAATAACTTGAACTCCGCACGAAACCCTGCCAGTAGTTCTTTCGAACCCATTAAGGCTTACAACAAGATTCGCGCAATCCATCATGAATAGCGTCGACATAGAAACAACAGCAACAACAAATATAAATATCTTAGCTGACGTACTTTTTATCCCGTACAAACAGGAGTACAAAAAAATCGCCAATAAAGTTGTCAGGATAGAAATAGGAGAGAATGTAATGCTTAGAGCGATCAGAGAAAGTGCAATATCAATCTTTGATTTTCTTAACCACCCAACAATCATTAATACCGCAGCAATCGGAGCAAATGAGGACGGCTCGGACAAGAATGCTTGCGGTCTAATCAAGTGCTCTGCAAAATATGTATTTAGAAGAAGTGAGACACCTGCTGTATAAAAAACAAACAGAGAGGCGACCGCAATTACCACAGAAAACCTTGAGAGAAAAATAAATACATCACAAAACTTATAAAGATCATCCCTGGCAATAGTCAGCGCATAAATACAAACAAAAAACAAATAAACCCAAAGCCTTATAGCGGCATAAAGA
>NZ_JACARS010000171.1:0-945 GCF_013386485.1 Pseudomonas sp. P7758
CGAGTTTTTCCAGGTCGGCAGGGATGCGATCAAGCCGGGCTTCTGCGCGAATGATCGCGAAGGAGTTGCGATAGATCTCCTGACCGTCGCGGATGTAATCAATCATCGGTGTTGCTCCGTGGGTGAGCGCGCAACAAGGCGCCCGCCGCTTCAATAGAAAGAGTGCGCGCGTGCAGGCGGCCGAAACCGGGCAGGCCTGCGTCGCGAAAATAGAGGTCGTAGTGGCCGGGACTTACCGCCAGCAGGGTGACCGGCGCGGTGTGTGCGGCCGCGCAGGAACGCGGGCAGCCGGACAGGTGCACGCTGTGGCCGGGCGCTAGCGCGGCCAGTTGCACGGCGTCGGCCTTGGTGTCGGACAGGCCTTTGGCGCAACCGCCGGCGCCGGTGCAGGCGATCATCCGTGCGAGGGGTTGGTCCACCGAACACAAAAAGCCAAGCTGTTCGAGGCGTTCGGTGACAGCCGCCGCATCCTGGATATTGGGCAGCAGCAGGCCTTGCCATGGCGTGACACGCAAGGTGGCGTCGCCATGGTCGACGGCCAACTGCGCTGCGCCCCTGAGCATCGCCGAATCCAGGCGGCCCAAGGGTGCGACGGCGGCGACGTAGACCTGGTTTTTTTGGCGCTGTGGATAACTTCCCAGGTGCAGCGGCGCGGAGTTGGAGTGCCTTGAAAAGCCATCAACCGGCTGCAATGGCATATTCAGCTGCCGCAAAAAGTTATCCACAGCGGTTTCAGCCAGCAGGTGGCGCATACGGGTCTGATCAGGCCGGGCCAGTTCAAGGAACCGCTCCAGCACCGCCACCACCAGTGCATGCCCTTGCGCCAAAGGTACCGCCGCCAAGGGCGCATCCCGCGCCGGGCAGCCTGCCAGGCCGAATGCCAACAGCGTGTTGCCATTGGCATCGAAGGCTGACAGCCACAGGTCGTGATGATGCTCGAGCATC
>NZ_JACARS010000172.1:0-10097 GCF_013386485.1 Pseudomonas sp. P7758
GTCGCTCAGTCAACATTGACAGTGACTGAAACACCGCATTCGCGAGCAAGCCCGCTCCCACATTTTGATTTCTGTTCGGCTTAGTAACCGCGTTGGGTATCAGCGAGGTTTTCCAGCGGCCGATCACTCAGATACCTTTCCAGATTGCCTAGGAAACTGTCCGCAATGTCATGCCGGCTATTGGTCGAAATCGCCGACGTATGCGGCGACACCCTGACCCTCGGATGCCCATACAACGCATGCCCGTCCGGCAATGGCTCGGGCTCGGTCACATCCAGCGAAGCCAGCCCGATATGGCCGCTGTCCAGCGCCTCCAGCAGCGCCTCATGATCCACCAATCCTCCCCGGGCAATATTGATCAGGTGCAACCCTGGCTTGGCATTCGCCAGCGCCTCCCGATCGACGATATGCCGTGTGGCCTCGGTCAGTGGCGCTGCCAGCACCAGGTGATCGGAACGAGCAAACAGGTCATGGATATCCCGCGCCGCTTCCACACCCTCCACGTCAAACGGCGTGTCAGTTTGGCGTAATGCCACCACCTTGATCCCCAACCCATGAGCCTTCTGCGCCAGGCTGCGGCCAATCGCGCCAAACCCGAGAATCCCCAGGGTGGTGCCCTTGAGCGGGCGCAACGGGGTGAACTGCCACTGGGCATCCTTTACCCAGATATCCGGCAAATGCTTGGCCGCCGCGAAGATTGCCGCGAGGGCGAACTCGGCGAGGTTTTCGGCGGCGCTGCCCCGTGAGGTGCTCACCGGCGGCCCGTTGAACAGCCACCTGGGATAGAAGTCGATGCCCGACGACACCACCTGGATCCACTGCACGCCATACGGCCAACCCGGGGGCGGTGTGTCCGGCGCGGTGTAGCCGCGCACATTGATCGGCCGGGCCAGCAGGATATTGGCCTGGGCCGGCAAGTCGCTGGGCACACCGGCCGGCACACTGATCACCTCTGCACCGGGGTGCGTGAGGGCCAGGCGCTGGCGGATGACTTGATTGAAATCTTCGTCCAGCTGGCTGGCGATAATCACCTGGCTCATGGGCGTTCCTTGTGTCGTTGAGCGAAGACGGCCTTGCCGACGCCTTGCAGCACCGCGTCGTTCTGCGGGGTATGCACGCGGCTGCACAGCACGTCGCGGTAATGCCGCTGCAGTGGGCTGTGTCGGGACAGGCCGGGATTGCCGGACGCCTCGATGGCCAACTCGACGGCACGGATCGCGTTGCCGGTCACCAGGTATTTGATCTGTGCGGCGTGGGCTGCCGGGGTGTGCCCGTCGGCGGCGGCGTCCAGCAGGCTGCGGTTGGCAAACAGCAGGGTGTCGATATGCCCGACGGTCTCCTGAAAGCGCGGCAAGGTCGACAGCGCGGCGCCGAGGTTGGATGGCTTGCGTTGTTCCAGCCAGTCCACCAGCCAGTCGCGCGCGGCCTGGGCCACGGCGTCGTACACCGATGAGAGCAGTACCGACATCCACAGGAACCCGTCACCGTCCAGTTCCGCCTGCGGTGCGCTCCAGGGGCTGACGCTGACCGCGTGGTCCAGCGGCACCAGCACGTTGTCGAACACCACTTCATGGCTGCAGGTGGCGCGCATGCCGAGGTGGTCCCAGGTGTCGATGATGCTGATGCCCGGGCTGTCCCTGGGCACCAGCCAGGCGCCTACCAACGGGTCTTCATCGCTGCTGCGGGCCCACACGCTGAACCAGCTCAGGCCATGGCTGCCGGTGGAGTAGATCTTGCGCCCGCTGATGCGCCAGCCGGCGGCGGTACGCCGGGCGATGGTCGCGGGCAGGCCGCCACGGGCCGGGGTGCCGAGATCGGGTTCGACGCGCAGGGCATTGATCAGCGCCCCATTGCGCACAGCGTCTTCGGCGACCTGGGTGCGCAGGGCGGGCGGCCAGGTTTTGCTGTCTTGCAGGCGCGTGTGTTGCAGGTACTGCATCACCAGGATCAACGCGGTGGACGGCTCGCCCTTGGCAATCGCGCTGATGGCCTTGCGCGCCTGGCTCAGGTTGGCACCGCCACCGCCGAGGGCCTTGGGCACGGTCAGGGCGACAAGGCCGTGTTCGTGCAGCAGCTTGAAGTTGTCGTGGGGGAAGGTGCCGCTTTCATCAACGATGTGTGCAGTGGCGGCGAGCTGGGCGCTGAGGCGTTCCAGCAAGGCTTCGAAATTGGCCACTTCCACGGAGCGCAGTGACGGTTGAGAAGAAAGGCTCATGATGGGTGTACTCGTTCAAAATGTGGGAGCGGGCTTGCTCGCGAAAGCGGTGTGTCAGGTTGCACATCCGTTGGCTGATCCACCGCTTTCGCGAGCAGCCCGCTCCCACATGGGTTATTCGGCGTTTTCGAAGGCGGGTTATATCGGCAGCAACTTGAACTGCCGGTCCCACAACGGGCTGACATCCAGCCGCTCGTTCAATACCCCGGCATTGAAGAACAGGTCCGCCACTTCCTGCTGCGAAGCGATGGCCTGGTCGTTCACCTCGATCACGCTGTAGGGCTGGCTGCGGTTGTTGTACACGTCGAGGAACACGGCCTTGTCCACACCGAGCAACTTCGCCGATTTTTCAGCCCACGGCTCAGGGTTGTTGTTCATCCATTCCAGCGTGCGCGCCTGGCGCTGCAAGTAATCCTGGATCGCCTGTTTGCGCAGCGGGTCTTCCAGGGCAGCGGGGCGGGCGCCGATCAGGTAGTTGCCGGAGAGGTAGCCGAGGGCGGTTTTCAATACCCGGGCGCCGCTGCGGAATTTCGCCAGTTGGATAAACACCCCGTAGATCACCCAGGCGTCCAGCTGGCCACTCTGGAACGCGCTGAAACCGTCCTGTGGCGTGAGTGCCACGGGGGTGATGTCGTTGAAGGTCAGCCCTTGCTCCTTCAAGGCCTTGATCAAGAAGTAGTGCGAGGTGGTGGAGCGCACATAGCCCACACGCTTGCCTTTCAACTGGGCGATGGATTCAATTTTCGACTCCTTGGGAATCAGGATCACCTGGTTATTCACGTCACCTTGCAGCACCGCAATCAGCTTCGGCTCGCGGTGGCTCTGGATCGAGAAGATCGGCGGGATCTCGCTCATGCCGCCAATGTCCAGGCTGCCGGAGGCCAGCGCTTCGACGATCAGGTTGCCGCCGGCGAACTCGGCGTAGTCGACTTTATAGGGCGTGTTGGAAGTGCCGGCGTCGTCGGTGAAGTACGAGTCCTGGCCACGGTAGGTGGCGACGGCCAGGGTCAGGTCCGAGAGCTTCGCAGGTGCAGCGAAAGCCCGGGGCACCAGCGAGGCGAGGCCCAGCGCGCCAAGGGCAATCGAACTGGCACCCAGGAAGCCGCGACGATTGAACTGTCCGTGTTTGATCGTGTTCGTCATGGTCGTGCCCTGGTCAGATGGCGATCTGCGTTGGTTGAGTTTCGAACGGGGTGCTGTAGCGGTTCGCCGGCACGTCCAGGCCAAGGTTTTCCCGCAGGGTGGCGCCGCTGTATTCGCTGCGCAACAGCCCGCGTTGTTGCAGCACCGGCACTACCAGCTCGGTGAAGTACTGCAAGCCGTCCGGCAGCAGTGAATTGATGATGAAGCCGTCGGCCGCGCCGGCTTCGAACCAGGTCTGGATCGCGTCGGCGACCTGCTCCGGGGTACCGACAAAATCGCGCTTGGGCCGGGAGAACCGCAGGGCCACTTCCCGCAGGGTCAGGCGTTCATCGCGGGCCAGTTGCTTGATGCGGTCGGAGCCGCCTTTCTGGCTGTTGGAGCCCAGGTCGCCGAGTTCCGGGAAGGGTTCGTCCAGCGGGTACTTGCTGAAGTCGTGGTCGTTGAACGGGCGGCCCAGGGCGACGATTGCGTCCTCGACGGTCACCAGCTCCACAGCTTGCTGATAGCGGCTTTCCACCTCGGCTTCGTCGCGGCCAACAATCGGCCGGATGCCCGGCAGGATCGACAACTGATCAGCATCACGGCCAAAACTGCGGGCGCGTTTCTTCAAGTCCTGGGCGTAGGCTTTGGCTTCGTCGAAGGTCTCGGCATGGACAAAAATCGCGTCGCTGTTTTCGGCGGCAAAATTGCGCCCGTCCTCGGAAGTGCCCGCCTGGAAAATCACCGGCTGGCCCTGGCGCGAGCGGGCGATATTCAGCGGGCCCTTGACCGAGAAAAACTCGCCTTTGTGTTCCAGTGCATGCAGCTTGCCAGGGGTGAAAAATTCGCCGCTTTGCTTGTTGTACGCAAAGGCATCGTCTTCCCAGGAATCCCACAGGCCCTTGACCACATTCACATGCTCCCTGGCGATGCGGTAGCGCACGGCGTGGGGCGGGTGCTCGGCCTTGCCGAAGTTGTCGGCGGTGCCGCTGAGCCACGAAGTCACCACGTTCCAGCCGGCGCGGCCGCCGCTGATGTGGTCCAGGGAGGCGAACTGGCGCGCCACCTGGAACGGTTCGGTGTAGCTCACGGTGACGGTCGCCACCAGGCCGATGTTCGAGGTCAGGGCCGCCAGGGCCGAAAGAATGGTCAGCGGCTCAAAACGGTTGAGGTAGTGCGGGCTGGATTTTTCATGGATATGCAGGCTGTCGGCGATGAACACGAAGTCGAACTTCGCGCCTTCGGCCAGTTGCGTCTGATGCTTGTAGAACCCGAAGTTGACGCTGGCATTGGGCTGCGCCTGCGGGTGGCGCCATTCGCCCCAGCCGTGACCGACGCCGTGCACCATGGCACCAAGTTTCAGTTGGCGTTTGCTCATGTTCTCTCTCCTTTTAGCGGGAAGCCTGGGTAAGCGGGGCACGTTTGGCGTTGAAGCTTTTGTCGAAGCCTTGGGAGACGTCGATGTGTTTGGTCAGCAGGCCTTCGTCCTGATAGATGTCGGCGGTGGTTTGCAGGCCGCTGATCACCGAGTCGTCAATCGCCACCGGTTGCATATGGGTGGCGTTGGCCACGGCTACGTGCACCTCCAGCGGCAAGCCGGTGATTTTGGCCATGGCGGCGGCGAACGCCTGCGGGTGATCGTTGCTCCAGCGGTAGGCGCGGTCGACCCGGGCCACGAAGTCGTCCAGCTGCACGCGCTTGTCGGCAATCGCCTTGCTGGTGGCGGCGAGGTACAGGTGATTGCTCAGCAGGTTGTTGCCGCTGGCAAGGACCCTTGCCTGGCTCTGGCTGGTGACCACGGTGGTGTAGGGGTCCCAGGTCGACCAGGCATCGGCGGTGCCGTTATCCAGCACCAGCCGTGACTCGCTGGGCAGCAGGAAGATGAACTGCACGTCGTGGGTGGAAAGGCCGGCGCTGCGCAGCGCCTTGATCGCCAGGAAGTGCCCGATGGAGCCGCGGGTGGTGACGATGCGCTTGCCCTTGAGGTCGGCAAGATCGTGGATCGGGGAATCTTTCGGAACAATCAGCGCGGTGGTGTTGCGGCCTTCGGCGTGGATGATGCTCACCACCTTCAGCGGTGCTCCGGCACCGAGGGCGAACACGTAGGGCGCGTCCCCCAGCGCGCCGATGTCCACGGCCCCGGCGTTGAGGGCTTCGCCCAGCGGTGCGGCGGCGGGGAACTCGGACCACTGGATTTCGTAGGGCACATCCCGGGTTTCGCCGGCGACTTCCAGCAGCGCCTTGATGGTGGATTTCTGGTTGGCCACTCGCAGGGGCTGCAGGTCGGCGGCCTGGCAAGTCGCACCCAGGGTGAGGGCGGCCAGTAAAAGGGCAAGGGTAAAGCGCATCAGGCGGGCTCCAGGCTAGGTCTTGCGTTCAGTCGCCTCCGCCTGGAGAAGGGGTCGGCTGGTAGTGGGAAGAGGAGCGAGCGGACTCGCTCCTGGGGGTGTTCAGATCACATAAAACCCGTGGGTGCCGTCGCGGGCCAGCTGGTCCACCAGGCCGAACTCCCAGTCGAGGTAGGCCTGCATGGCTTCCTTCGGATTGTCGGTGCCTTCGTACGGGCGGCGGTAGCGGTCGATGCGCGGTGAAGCGAGGCGGGTCTCGCCTTCCTCCAGCGGCAGTTGCGCGGCGATCCAGCTGGCAGTGCCGTCCTGCAGCAGGAACACGGGCTTGCCGGTCAGCGCTTCGACTTGCGCCACCGCGAGGCGCGCCAGCTGGCTGCTGCCACAGGTCAACACGTAGCGTTCGGCAGCAGGCACCTTGCGCAAGGCTTCGGGCAACTGCCCGCGCAACGCCCACCAGGCACCGGGAATGTGGCGCTTGACGTAGTTGGCGCTGGCGGTGAAATCCAGTACTGCGGTGTCGCCATGAACCTGCCATTCGGCGAGGGTGTGCGGGCTGATGAGTTCGGCCTGTTGCGGCGCCGGGACGGGGGCAACCCAGGCCCCCGGTTCGCTGAAGTGCGCAGGTTGCAGGTCATCCAGCACATGCACTTCCCAACCCAGTTGTGCGAGCCAGGACGCAGACATATTGGCCCGCACGCCGTCGTCATCCACCAGTACCAGCCGGGCGCCGCGTACGCTGGCGACGTGATCGGTTTCCTGCACCAGTTGGCCGCCCGGTGTGGAGCGCGAGCCGGGCAGGTGGCCGGCTTCGAATTCTTCCGGGGTGCGTACGTCGAACAGGTAAGTGGTGCGCGTCGCTTCCTGCTGCCAGCGTTGCAGGTCGGCGAGGGTGGCGCGGCCTACGCGGGCCTTGTCGGCGACTTGGCGGGCGTCCCTGGCGGCGATCTGGCGGTGTTCTTCCGAGGTCGGCGCGAAGCGTCGAGCCTGGCCGTGTTGCAGCTTCTGCCCGGCCAGGGTCCAGCCGATGGTGCCGTTGCGCAGGGCAGACACCGGGTTGGCGATGCCGGCATTGATCAGCGACTGGGTGCCGATGATGCTGCGGGTACGCCCGGCGCAGTTGACGATAATGCGCGTGGCCGGGTCCGGTGCCAGCTCACGGGCGCGCAGCACCAGTTCGGCGCCGGGCACGCTGATGCCGGTGGGAATGCTCATGGTCTGGTATTCATCGAAGCGGCGGGCGTCGAGCACCACCACGTCGGCGTTGCTGTCGAGCAACGCCTGCACTTCTTCAGCCGCCAGCGACGGCGTGTGGCGCTGGCTTTCCACCAGCTCGCCAAAGGATTTGCTTGGCACGTTGACGTCGATAAACAGCTCGCCGCCGGCGCTGCGCCAACCGTCCAGGCCGCCTTCCAGCAGGCTGACCTCGGTATAGCCGAGCGCCTGCAAGCGCTGGGCGGCGATCTGTGCCAGGCCTTCACCGTTGTCGTACACCGTCACCTGGGTATCCCGGCGTGGGATGCGTGAATACACTTCCAGTTCCAGTTTTGACAGCGGGATATTCGCGGCGAACAGCGGGTGGGATTCGGCGAAAGGCGCTTCCTCGCGCACATCCACAAGGGCGACTTCTTCACGGTCCAGCAGGGCCTGGCGAATCTGGGCGAAGCTGCGGTTCGATACAGTCATGGGGCAGGGCTCTCTTTGGACAGGGCGTCTTTGGACAAATCCCAGATGTTCGGGAGAAAAGCGTTGGAATAACCGGAGATAAACAGTTTCTCGCTGCCGTCCGGCTGGTACACGGCGCGGCGCACCGCACCGATGTTGGCGCCATACACATGAATGCTGATGGACACCTGGTCACTGAAGGCATTGCTGACTTGATGGATGTCACCGATCTTCGGCGACACGGCTTCCACCTGGCCGGGTTCCAGCTGGATGCGCTTGCCGTCGGCGACCAGTGCGCCCTCGGCGTTACGCTCAAAGCCCTGGGAATACTCGGAACCGCGCAGCATGCCGATCAGCCCCCACACGCGATGGTCATGGATCGGCGTGGTCTGCCCCGGCCCCCACACAAAGCTGACGATGCTGAAGCGCTGGCGCGAATCGGCGTGCAGCAGGAATTGCTGATAACGCTCGGGGTCGGGTTGGGCAAACTCGTCCGGCAGCCAGTCATCGTGGCTGACCAGTTGCGCCAGCAGCTTGCCGCCGCGGTGCAGCAAGTCGCCTTCGCGAGGGTTGCCGTCGATCAATTCCGCCAGGGCGCCAATGAATGCTCTGAGTCTCTCCGGGTGTCGGGCCTGGGTCATGACAATTCCATCGTGGGTGGTTCGTGGTGATGGGTTTATCTAAGCATAATGTTTATAGTTAATATGCTATTTTTTAATGATTAGGTTATAGCGGAAAGTAATTTAGAACCGGTTTGAATAGCGTTAGACGTTATCGATCCGGGGGTTGGGCTATCCAGCCACCGTTTATGGAACTATGCTTTTCACACATCTTAATGACTGTTCTCTATGTGCGGCCCAAATGAAAATTGACGATATCGATGCCTTTGTCGAAGTGATTCGTTGCCAGTCCATCAGCCATGCCGCCGAGTCGCTGCAACTGACCCAGCCGGCCATTACCCGTCGCGTGCAGAACTTCGAGCAGGCGCTGGGGGTGGAGTTGTTCGACCGCAACACCAAGCCGCTCAAGCCTACTTTGATCGGTACGCGGGTGTATGAACAGTGCCGTTCGATCCTTCGGGAAATGGACGCCCTGCGGGAACTGGTGGCCACCGACGCGCCGCCCACCGGCCTGCTGCGCCTGGGGGTGCCGCAGACCATTGGCGACGTGGTGTTGCTGGACGCCCTCAAGCACCTGCGCAGTGAATTCCCCGAGCTGCGGGCCCAGGTGGCTACCGGCTGGGGCAGCCAACTGGTGGGCAAGATCGAGCGCGGCGAACTGGACGCGGCGGCGGCGCTGTTTCCGGCGGGCAAGATCTTCCCGGACAACATCGTCGGCGAGTCCATCGGCAAGATGGAACTGGTGGTGGTGTGTGCCAAGGCCCAACTGCCGAAGAAGCCCTGCAAGCTGGCGGACGTGTACCAGAATGGCTGGATCCTGAACCCGGATGGCTGCGGTTTCCGTGCCGGGTTGCAACGCACCCTGTCGGACCAGGGCCTGGCGTTGCGGGTCAACCTGGAGACCTTCGGCACCGAGCTGCAACTGGGCCTGGTGGCTGACGGCCTGGGCCTCGGCCTGGTGCCACGCCCGCTGCTGGAGCGCAGTGCCCATCGCGATCAACTGGCGGCCATGCCACTGAAGGACTTCAAGCCGGTGATGGACCTGTGGCTGATCTACCCGCATTTCCTGGGCAACCTGCAAGGGCCGGTGGACGCGTTTGGCAAGCTGGTGGCGGCGTCGTTGCACAAGGTGCGCAATGCGGCGTGATATGAAAAAAAATAATAATTAGCTTAGATTAAAATGTGCTTTTTATTATTTTTGGTCATCCCCTAGGCTTGCCTGGAAGTCCTTAAGGCCATCCAGGAAGTTTTGCCATGAGCAGCGTCACCTCGATCTCCAGTGTCTCGAACAACGTCCGCCAGCGGGTTACCCCGGAAGAGTGGGAGGTGCGCGTTAAACTTGCGGCGGCCTATCGGCTGGCGGCCTTGTACAAGTGGACCGACCACATCTACACGCACTTCTCCGCCCGGGTGCCGGGGCCTGAGGAGCATTTCCTGATCAATGCCTACGGGCTGTTGTTCGATGAGATCAGCGCTTCGAATCTGGTCAAGGTGGATATCGACGGCACGATTGTCGATGACCCTACGGGCCTGGGGATCAACTATGCGGGCTATGTGATCCACAGCGCTATCCATGCGGCTCGCCACGATTTGCAGGCCGTGCTGCATACGCATACGCGGGACGGTATTGCGGTGTCGGCGCAGAAGGACGGGTTGTTGCCGATCTCCCAGCATTCCATCGGGTTTTCCGGGCGCGTTGCGTACCACGGGTATGAAGGTGTGGCCCTTGACCTGGATGAGCGTGAGCGGTTGGTGGCGGACCTGGGGGACAAGAGTGTGATGATCCTGCGCAATCATGGATTGCTGACGGCGGGGGTGAGTGTGGAGCATGCGTTCCAGCAGCTGCAGGGGCTGGAGCGGGCGTGCAATATCCAGATTGCGGCGCAGGCGGGGGGGAATGCCGAGTTGATCTTTCCGCCGGCGGAGGTGGTGGCCAAGGTGGAGAAGCAGGCAGAAGTGTTCAAGAGCGGGGATGGGCCGGGGGTGGCGCGGCACTGGAATGCGTTGATTCGGCAATTGGAGCGTACGGATACTGATTACAAACTTTGACGTTGTGGGTTTGGTATTTTCGCTTGGTTGTGGGTGTATATCCGTTATTTAGGTAACGGCCACTATTGGTTCCGCTCTTAC
>NZ_JACARS010000173.1:0-482 GCF_013386485.1 Pseudomonas sp. P7758
GTGCTGCGCAACGTCGAGCTGTACGACTTGTCGATCAAAGGCCTGATCGCCGCCACCGAACGCACTGATTTGGCTGGGGTATCGGCCGGCATCCGTCACCTGGTGCTGTTCGACCGTTCGGAAGCGGCGCCCTACAAAGGCGACATCCTGCTGCTGGACAAGGATGGCAACGTGATCGCCGACTCAGCCCTGCAGACGCCCAAATCCGCCAACTTCGCCGACCGCGATTACTTCCAGGCCCATCGGCAGAATCCCGACCTGGGGCTGTTCATCAGCCGGCCCTTCATGGCGCGCTGCGTGTGTGACGACCAATGGCGTATCGCTTTCAGCCGCCGGGTTTCCGGGCCGGATGGGCGATTCCTCGGCGTGGCCGTGGCCACCATGCGCCTGTCGTACTTTCAGCAACTGTTCCGCAGCCTGAATATCGGCAGCGACAGCACCATCAACCTGATCAACCAACAAGGCATCCTGCTGGCCCAGCA
>NZ_JACARS010000174.1:0-22585 GCF_013386485.1 Pseudomonas sp. P7758
CCTAAATAACGGATATGTACACCATCACCACCGCCACTACCCTCAGGGCCGATACAAATGCGCATGCCCCGCGCGATACAACGACGACTCACCAAAACTGTCACTGGCCAAAACCCGACCCACCAGAATCAACGCCGTACGCCGAAACCTCTTGGCTGCCACCTTCCCGGCAATATCCGCCAGCGTACCAATGGCCCAATCCTGATCCGGCCAGGTCGCCCGATGCACCACCGCAATCGGACAATCCTCCCCATAGTGAGGCACCAACTCAGCCACGATCTTTTCCAGATGATTCACCCCCAGGTGAATCGCCATGGTCGTCCCATGCTGCGCCAGGCTACTGAACACCTCACCCTCAGGCATCGCCGTCTTATCCGCATACCGCGTCAAAATCACACTCTGCGCAATGTCCGGCAACGTCAGCTCAGCCTCCAACAACGCCGCACAAGCCGCCACCGCCGTCACTCCGGGAATGATCTGAAACCCAATCCCAAGCTCCCGCAAAAGCCGAATCTGCTCCCCAATCGCCCCGTACAAACTCGGATCCCCGGAATGCACCCGCGCCACATCCTGGCCTTTCTCATGGGCCGTCTTGATCAGCTCGATGATCTGCTCCAGATGCAACTCGGCACTGTTGACCACCAGCTCAGCCTGATGCCCCTCAAGCACCGCCGCCGGTACCAGCGAGCCGGCATAGATAATCACCGGGCAACTGCGAATCAGCCGCTGCCCCTTGACCGTGATCAATTCCGGATCGCCTGGGCCTGCGCCGATGAAAAAGACAGTCATGGATTCATTCCTGTGAAAAAAAGCACGCGAGCAGCCCTCCAGATGAAGATTACTCATGATCAAAGCTGACGATTATCGGGAATTCAGCCGGCGCAAGCCAATGCAAAGGTGGCCTGGGCGGTTTTTTTGCGAGTGATCAGCAGGGTAACAGGGCCTTGGGACAGGTGTTCTGCCAGTGCCAGGGCCGCACTTTCCGCGATGCCGTAGCAACCGGTATAAGCAAAAACCGTCTCCGACTTATGGCTCAATCGATCTTCATAGGGCGCCAATTGCGCAGCACTGAAAACCACCAAAGGCAGCTCCAGAATCTCTGCCAACTCAAGTAGCCCCGGCTCATCCTGCTTGAGATCAAGGCTGGCCAGCGCAGTGATGCGCTGACGCTCAATGCCACCCTCGGCGAGGGCGGCGTTGAACAGTTCACGCAGGATGTCGACAGAACAACCCCGCTGACACCCCAGGCCAACCGCCAGGATCATGCCGAATACTGACCATCACGGTTACGGCGAAACAGCCAGGCACTGATCAACCCCAGCGCCAGCCAGAAGGCAACGTTAGTCAACTGCGAGGCGATCTTGAATTGAGCTTCCAGAGCCTCCGGCGCCAGCATCGAGTGGACTTCCGGCTGTGGTGCGCCAATCACATGGGGCACAGCCAGGATCGCCACGCCCAGGATTTTCAGCAGCCAGTTACGACCGAACACGATCAGCGCGATACCGGCAGCGGTAGAGGCGGCAGTGCCGATCCACCAGATTTGCCGTTGCGCCAGGTCTGCCGCCGCAGTCCCCGGCAATTCAGGCGGCAAGCCCAGGGTCGGCGCCAACACAAAGGTGGCGTAACCGGCCAGGCCCCACAGCAGGCCTTGGGCCGTACGGGTCGGTGCACGCAGGGTGTACAGGCCGGCAAGCATCAGGGCAAAACCTACGGCGACCACCAGGTTACCGCCCGTAGTCGACAGCACACGCTGCCAGCCATCTTCCGGCTCCCAGGCTTCAGCGTCGTGGGTGTGGGCCGTGGCTTCGGCATGTTCATGCACTTCGGTCGCGGCCGGGGCGTTTTCGAAGGTTTCCGCCTGCAGGATCAGCGGGGCAACCCAGAAGCTTTGCAGCAAGGTCAGCAGCAGGGCGGCCAGGAGGCCGGTGAAACCTGCGGTTTGGGCAATACGCTTGATCATGTCGGCAGGTCTCAGTGGCACGGGAACGCAGCGCTGTGGCGGGTATCGTGGGCGGCGTTGTGCACCGCTTCGATGTGCGAGAAACCGGCGAAATACACTAGGCACGCGCCGAGGATCGACGCGCCTATGGCGGCAGTCAGGCGTTGGCTAAGGGTGGCGGTGGTGCTGGCGGTAGAGGCGGTGCTGCTGATGATCGACATGGCGCGTCCCTTCAGGGTTTCAGGGTGACACGAGCGCATGAAAACCCCGCGAGCCAGGCACGCAGGGTTCTGAACAGCGCCCGCCCACCGCGGGTTTGTTATCTGATTTTTTCGGGCCGGTCTCCGGGCTTGCGAGGGGCCTGGGCCTTGAAAGCATCACCTTCCCATGCCGTAGAGGCACAGTGGTTTTGATGCTTCACTCGCTTACCGTTGCGGGGGCAGCACCGGACTCGTCACGCCCTTGAGTAAAGGAACATGACTCACCGGTTTCCCGTTTCACCCTGTGAAGGGCACCCGAAACAAGATGTGTAGGAGAGCATGGGCGGGCGATGGGCGTCAAATCGCCGGGTTATTGCCAGCGTTTGAACAGCACGCTGGCATTCACGCCGCCGAATCCAAACCCATTGGAAATCGCGTATTCAATCGGCAACGACCGGGCTTGGCCCCGGACCATATCCAGCCCATCGGCAGCGGGGTCCGGGTTATCCAGGTTGAGGGTCGCCGGGGCAATCTGGTCGCGCAGGGCGAGCACGGTGAAGATCGCCTCGATCCCGCCCGCTGCGCCCAGTAAGTGGCCAGTCGCCGACTTCGTTGCGCTGATAGCCACACTGGAATCGGCTCCGAACAGCGTATTGATCGCTGCCAGTTCGCCGTTGTCGCCTACGGGGGTCGACGTGGCATGGGCGTTCAAGTGCTGGATCTGTGCGGCGCTGATTCCGGCCTGCGCGATCGCCAATTCCATTGCCCTGCGTGCACCCGAGCCATCTTCCGGGCCCGAGGTCATGTGATAGGCGTCGGCGCTGGTGCCGTAGCCCACCAGCTCTGCAATAGGCGTCGCCCCGCGAGCCAATGCATGCTCCAGTTCCTCGATCACCAACAGCCCGGCACCTTCGCCCATCACAAACCCGTCGCGGCCTTGATCGAACGGGCGGGAAGCCAATGCCGGCGTGTCGTTGTAATCGCTGGACAGCGCACGCGCCGCAGCAAAACCGCCGAGGCTGACTCGGTGGATACAGGCTTCGGCGCCGCCACACACGGCGATGTCGATTTCGCCGGCACGGATCATTCGCGCAGCATCACCAATCGCCTGTACGCCGGCGGCGCAAGCAGTGACGGGGGAGCCCAGCGGACCTTTCAGTTGATGCTGGATCGACACGTGCCCGGCCGCCATGTTGCCGAGGAATGACGGGATCGTGAACGGCGACAGGCGGCGAGGCCCTTTGCTGTCAGCCGTACGAACGGCCTCGGCAATCGCGGGAAAACCACCCACGCCGGAGGCGATGATTGTCGCGGTACGTTCCTGCTGCGATGGCGTCTGCGGACTCCAGCCAGCCTGGGCCAGGGCCTCTTGCGCGGCTGCCAGGGCAAACACGATGAACCGGTCCATCTTGCGTTGTTCCTTGGCCGGGATGACAGTGTCCGGGTCAAAGCCGGCTTCAGGGTCCTGGATGCGGTCCAACACTTGGCCGCCGATGCTGATTGCCAGGTCGCCGATCAATGCCTCGGGTAGCCTGCGAATCCCGGATTCACCGGCCAGCAGGCGCTTCCAGGTCTGTTCCACGCCGGTTGCCAGCGGTGTCACTGCACCCATGCCGGTCACAACAATTCGCTTACTCATGATCGCTTAGCTCCGCAAATTTCAGGTTGGTAGCAATGCATGGACGAAACTATCATTATGAAAGTAACATCCGATAGCTGAAATTTCCGTAGCCGCCCCACAGAGGAACTGCAATGCAACGTAAGTCGCTGGTGAATGCCGAATGCCCGGTAGCCCGTGGAGTGGAACGGGTAGGCGAGTGGTGGAGCATCCTGATCATGCGCGACGCGCTGCAAGGTTTGCGGCGTTTTGACGAGTTTTCCCAGAGCCTGGGAATCGCTCCGAATATGCTCACCCGCCGGCTCAACAGCCTGGTCGAGGCGGGGCTGCTGGAGCGCCGGCAATACAGCGAGCGGCCGCCCCGTTTCGAGTACGTACCGACGCCGGTTGGCGAGGATTTCCGGGTGGTGATCATGGCGTTCATCGGCTGGGGCAACCGCCATTTCGCCAACGAAGGTGAAAGCCTGCAATTGGTTGACCGGGAAACCCGGCGCCCGGTGGAAGTGGCGGTGGTGGACGCCGACGGTGTGCGCGTGTCCGTCGAGCAATGCAGCGTTCAAGCCGGGCCTGCTGCCAGCGAGGGCATGCTGGAGCGCCTGGCGCTGCTTCGCGCCAAACGCTCGGACATTGACCCGTCCCCGCGCACTGCGTAGCCTTGCACCTTCGAGGTTCTTCGGCCCAGGCCGAAGCTAAGAAGGGAACGCGGTCAATGCCGCGGCTGCCCCCGCAACTGTAAAGGGTTTATCTGACTGCCACGCCACTGCCTGAACAAGGCGGGAAGGCGCAGCCAGCGCCGGCATCACCGCCGGCAAGCCCCAAGCCAGGAGACCTGCCTCGCAACCGATTTTCTACTTCAACCGGGCGGGGTGATCCGGTGGCGAATTCTGCTCCTGCGCACCCGCGCAGGGCCACTCGTCCCGTATGCCCGCCCCAAAGGGCATCCGATGAAAACACTGGCCAAACTCCCCGTCACCATCGTTACCGGCTTCCTCGGCTCGGGCAAGACCACCTTGCTGCGCCACATGCTGGATAACGCCCAGGGGCGCCGCATCGCGGTGATCGTCAACGAGTTCGGCGAGCTGGGCATTGACGGTGAAATCCTCAAGCAATGCTCCATCGGCTGTACCGAAGAAGAGGCGAACGGCCGCGTCTACGAATTGGCCAATGGCTGCCTGTGCTGCACGGTCCAGGAAGAGTTCTTCCCGGTGATGCGCGAACTGGTGGCCCGTCGCGGCGACCTCGACCATATCCTCATCGAAACCTCGGGCCTGGCCCTGCCAAAACCCTTGGTCCAGGCGTTCCAGTGGCCGGAAATCCGCAGCGCCTGCACCGTTGACGCCGTGATCACCGTGGTCGACAGCCCAGCCGTGGCCGCCGGCACGTTCGCCGCCTTCCCGGACCAGGTTGACGCCCAGCGCAAGCTCGACCCGAACCTGGACCACGAATCCCCCCTGCACGAGCTGTTCGCCGACCAACTGGCCAGCGCCGACCTGGTGATCCTCAACAAGTCCGACCTGATCAGCCCTGAAGACCTGGCCCGTGTGCGCCTGGAAGTGGCAGAAGAACTGCCGCCGGCGGTAAAAATCATCGAAGCCAGCAGCGGTCGCCTGCCGCTGGACGTATTGATCGGCCTGGGCGCGGGCTCGGAAGAACACATCGACGGCCGCCACAGCCATCACGATCATCATCACGAAGGTGAGGACGACCACGACCACGATGCCTTCGACTCCATCTCCATCGAACTGCCCCAGGCCGACGAAAGCCTGCTGCTGGACGCCCTGACCCAACTGGTGGTCAAGCACGGCATCCTGCGGGTCAAGGGCTTCGCGGCGATCCCGAACAAGCCGATGCGCCTGCTGATCCAGGGCGTGGGCACGCGTTTCGACAAGCACTTCGACCGCGCCTGGCGCGCCGATGAGCCGCGCGCCACGCACCTGGTGCTGATCGGCCAGGAACTCGACGCCGCCTTGCTCGAAGCGCAACTGCGCGCTGCCCTCAGCGTTTAAACCATGCATCTGCTCAGGACCCAGCCCGGCGGTTTCGTTTCGGATGACAACATCGCCGACCTTGGGCAAACCCCCGCCGAGCTGGTGATCCTGTGCAGCGGTGATTCCAGCCTGGCGCTGCTGGCCGAAGCGGCCCAGCAGTTGCCCGATGATTACCCGAGCCTGCGCCTGGCCAACCCGATGCAGGTGCAGAACCATGCTTCGGTCGACCTGTATGTGGATGAGGTGCTGCGCCACGCCAAGGTCATCCTGATTTCGCTGCACGGCGGCATCGGTTATTGGCGCTACGGTATCGAGCGCCTGGTGGAGTTGGCCGAGCGCGGCGTGCAGCTGATCCTGGTGCCGGGGGATGATCGCCCGGACCCGGAACTCAGTGGCCTCAGCACCGTGGGCGCCGAGGAACGTGACCGGCTCTGGCACTTCCTGCGCCAGGGTGGTTTGGGGAATGCGCTGGATTTCTATCGTTGCCTGGCCGCCGGCTACCTTGGCCGCGATTACGCCTGGAGCGAGCCGCAAACCCTGCCGCGCACGGCGATTTATCATCCGCATAAAGCCAATGCCCGTCTCAACGATTGGCAGGCTGACTGGCAAGCTGATTTTCCCGTGGCGGCGGTGCTGTTCTACCGCTCCCATTTGCAGGCGGCCAACACCGGCTTTATTGATGTTTTTTGCCAGCGCTTGCAGGCCGCGGGTCTCAACCCGCTGCCGATGGCGGTGGCCAGTTTGAAAGAGCCCGGCTGCCTGACCGTGGTCGAGGATTTGCTGGACGAGGTGCACGCCTCGGTGATTCTGAATACCACCGGTTTTGCCCAGTCCAGCCCCGAAGCGCCGCACCTGCGGCCGTTTCGCCGCAATATCCCGGTGATCCAGGCGATTTGCGCCCAGGACAACGAGCCCGGCTGGCAGGCCAGCGAGCAAGGCCTCGGCCCCCGTGACCTGGCGATGCACATCGCGTTGCCGGAACTGGACGGGCGCATCATCAGCCGGCCCATCAGCTTCAAGGACCTGGCCTGGCGCAGCGAGCGCAGCCAGTCGGATGTGGTGTGCTATCGCGCACAGCCGGAGCGCATGGACTTTGTCGCCGAACTGGCGCGGCGCTGGGTCGAACTGGCGCGGGTGCCGAATGGCGAAAAGCGTATCGCGCTGATCCTCGCCAACTACCCGACCCGGGACGGACGTATCGGCAACGGCGTGGGTCTAGACACCCCAGCCGCCGCGCTGAATATCCTGCGGGCACTGAAAATCCAAGGTTATCCGCTGCCGGACGAGCTGCCGGAAAGCGGAACGGCACTGATCCAGGCGCTCTTGGGCGGCGTCAGCAACGACCTGGACAGCCTCGACTTGCGTCCGTGTCATCAGAGCCTGGCGCTGGATGACTACGAGGCGATGTTCAACCGCTTGCCCGAGTCCAATCGCCAGGCCGTGTTGGCACGCTGGGGTACACCTCATAGCGATCCGATGTTCCGCGACGGCCGCATGATGATCGCGGGCCTGCGTTTGGGCCTGACCTTCGTCGGCATCCAGCCGGCCCGGGGTTACCAGGTGGACGCGAGTGCGGTCTATCACGACCCGGACCTGGTGCCGCCCCATGGCTACCTGGCGTTCTACTTCTGGTTGCGCCACACCTACGGCGCCCACGGCGTGATCCACGTTGGCAAGCACGGCAACCTGGAATGGCTGCCGGGCAAGGGCGTCGGGCTTTCCGAGAACTGCTGGCCCGACGCACTACTGGGGCCGCTGCCGAATATCTACCCGTTTATCGTCAATGACCCGGGCGAGGGCGCCCAGGCCAAGCGCCGCACCCAGGCCGTGATCATCGACCACCTGATGCCGCCGCTGACCCGCGCCGAAACCTATGGGCCGCTGCGCGACCTGGAGTTGCTGGCCGACGAGTATTACGAGGCACAACTGCTCGACCCACGGCGTGCCCGCGAGCTGCAAAAGGACATCCTCAAGCTGGTGCGCGAAACCCGCATCGACCAGGAACTGGCCCTGGACGAAAACCTCGACAGCGACGCCGATGCGGCGATCTGGCTGCCGCGCCTGGACACCTACCTGTGTGACTTGAAGGAGTCGCAGATTCGCGATGGCCTGCACATTTTCGGCGAGTCACCCGAGGGCCGCTTGCGCATCGACACCTTGCTGGCGTTGTTGCGTATTCCGCGTGGCGATGGGCGGGGGCCGCAATCGAGCCTGCTGCGGGTATTGGCCAAGGCCTTCGACCTGGGCTTCGACCCGCTGGACTGTGCCCTGGCCGAGCCGTGGACCGGGCGCCGGCCAGTGGTGCTGCAGAAGATCGACACGCAATTGTGGCGCACCGCCGGCGACACCCGTGAACGCCTGGAGCTGTATGCCGCACGCCTGATCGAGCAGGCCCTGGAAGGTGCCGTGGAGCAGCTTGAAGAGCCCGGCTGGGAAGACGTCAAGGCGGTGATCGAGAGCTTGCGCATCGTCGTCGCGCCACGCCTGGATGCCTGCGGCCCGGCGGAAATGCGCGGGTTGCTGGATGCCTTGAACGGGCGCTTCGTCCCGGCCGGGCCCAGCGGCGCGCCGAGCCGGGGCCGTCTGGACGTGTTGCCTACCGGTCGTAACTTTTTCTCGGTGGATGTGCGCAACCTGCCCACCACCACTGCCTGGCGCATCGGCTTCCAGTCGGCGAACCTGATCCTTGAGCGTCACCTGCAAGACCATGGCGACCACTTGCGCCAACTCGGCCTGTCGGTGTGGGGCACCGCCACCATGCGCACCGGCGGCGACGATATCGCCCAGGCCATGGCGCTGATGGGCGTGCGCCCGGTGTGGGCCACCGGCAGCCAGCGGGTGGATGACTTTGAAATCCTGCCGATCAGTCTGCTGGACCGGCCACGGGTGGATGTGACCTTGCGCGTGTCGGGCTTCTTCCGCGATGCATTCGCCAACCTGATCCGCCTGTTCGACGCGGCGGTGCAAGCCGTGGCTGCGCTGGACGAACCGGATGACCTGAACCCGCTGGCGGCCAAGGTGCGCAGTGAGCGCGAGGCCTTGCGCCTGTCGGGCCTGGACGAGGACGCGGCGGCGAAGCAGGCCGGCTGGCGGATCTTCGGTGCCAAGCCCGGTGCCTATGGTGCCGGCGTGCAGGGCGCGATTGATGGGCGCTTGTGGCAGAGCCGCGAAGACCTGGCGGAGGTTTACCTGAACTGGGGCGGCTACGCCTATGGCGGCTCCGACGAAGGCACCGCCGCCCGCGAACAGTTTGCCCAGCGTTTGAGCCAGGTGCAGGCGGTGTTGCAGAACCAGGACAACCGCGAGCATGACCTGCTGGACTCCAATGACTACTACCAATTCCAGGGCGGCATGCTCGCCGCCGTGGAAACCCTGAGCGGCGACAAGGCCGCCAGCTATCATGGTGACCACAGCCAGCCGGACTTGCCGAAAGTCCGCACGTTGAAGGAAGAGTTGAACCGGGTGATTCGTGCCCGTGCGGCCAACCCGAAGTGGATCGAAGGGGTGAAGCGCCACGGCTACAAAGGCGCGTTCGAGATGGCGGCCACCGTGGATAATCTGTTCGCGTTCGACGCTACGACGGCGTTGATCGACGATCATCAATACGCGTTGCTGGCGGATGCCTACTTGCTGGACCCGGGCACCCGCGCCTTTGTGCAGCAGCACAACCCGGATGCCCTGCGGGATATGACCGAACGCATGCTCGAAGCCCAGCAGCGCGGCATGTGGCAGGAGCCTGGGGCGTACCGCGAGGCGTTGGAAAACCTGTTGTTGGATATAGAAGAAGGCAGTTGATGACCGACATCCCGCATTTCCCGCTGTCCGCCGTGGTCGGCGCCGACGACTTGAAACTGGCCCTGTGCCTGACGGCCATCGACCCGAAGATCGGTGGCGTGCTGATTGAAGGCCCGCGGGGCATGGCCAAGTCCACCCTGGCCCGTGGCCTGGCGGACCTGCTCGCCAGCGGCCAGTTCGTCACGCTGCCGTTGGGCGCCACCGAAGAGCGGCTGGTGGGCACACTCGATCTGGACGCGGCACTCAGTGAGGGCCGCGCACAGTTTTCCCCCGGCGTGCTGGCCAAGGCCGACGGCGGCGTGCTCTATGTCGATGAAGTCAACCTGCTGCCCGACCACCTGGTGGACCTGCTGCTGGACGTGGCCGCCAGCGGCACCAACCTGATCGAGCGCGACGGGATTTCCCACCGGCATTCGGCGCGTTTTGTACTGATCGGCACCATGAACCCGGAAGAGGGCGAGCTGCGCCCGCAATTGCTCGACCGGTTTGGTTTCAACGTAGCGCTGAGCGGGCACACCCAGCCGGCCGAACGCGGGCAGATCATCCGTCGCCGCCTGGATTTCGACAGCGACCCTCAGGGTTTCTGCGGGCAATGGGCCGACCGGCAGGCCGCGTTGCGTGAGCGTTGCGCCCGGGCCCGCGCATTGCTGGAGAGCATCCCGTTGGATGACCAGGCGCTGGCGCAGATTACCGAGCGCTGCTTTGCCGCCGGCGTCGATGGCTTGCGCGCCGACCTGGTCTGGCTGCGTGGCGCACGTGCCCATGCGGCCTGGCGGGGCGCGACGGCTATCAGCGAAGAAGATATCGAAGCGGTCGCGGAATTTGCCCTGCGCCATCGTCGTCAGGAGCAATCCCCGCCTGCAACGCCGCCCGCTGGCGGTCAATCACCCAAGCCCAATGATGCACCTGAAGGCCAGGGCCAATGGGGCGACATGCCCGCACCCGCCTTGCCGATAGGTGCTCGCCGTGATGTGCCCACCTGGCCAAAAAAGCCCTAGGCATCCGCCCCAAACCTGACGCAGGGGCGGATGCACGGCCCAAGGCGGGTCGACTGAACAAGGGCCGGCGTGGCCAGGCGCGCAGCGCGGCCGAAGGTTCGATCAACTGGCCGGGCACCTTGCTCGGCGGGCGGCCGCAACGCCGCGAAGATTTGTTGTATCAACTGCGTAGCCGTACGCCCCATGAACTGTGGCTGGTGATTGTCGATGCTTCGGCGTCCACCCGGCGGCATCAGGCGCTTAGCGATGCCAAGGGATTACTGGCCCAACTGTTCGACGATGCCTATCGACAGCGGGCGCGCATGGCGTTGCTCACCGCGAGCGGGCAATCGCCAAAGTGGCAGGTGCAGGGATTAAAGGCGGCAAAAGGGCTTGGTCATTGGCTTGATGGCCTCGGTGCAGGCGGTGGCACGCCATTGTTGGCAGCGCTGAACGAAGCGGGGCACTGGTTGGCGGCTCGTCGCAAGCGTTACCCGGTGGAGCAGCAGCGGTTGCTGGTGATCACCGATGGGCGGCTGAAGGATGTGGCGGGTTTGCCGCCGCTGGACTGCCCGGGTTTGCTGGTGGACATCGAGCGCGGCCCGATTCGGTTGGGTCGTTCAAAGCAGCTGGCTATGGGGTTACAGATTGACTATCGGCATATCGATAACCTGTAAGCGCCGGCACGTTCGGCCAAAGATCCGCCACCAGAAACAACCGTTCGGCTTCTTCCCATTCGCCTTCGCTGTTTTCCACCAGGCGCACCAGCAACTGCGCGGGCGCCATGGGGTCCAGTTCGGTTAGCCAGTGCTGCATCCGGGCCGCGTCCCAGGCTTCGTCCGCCGGGTAGTGCGCCGGTGCCAGCCATGCATGGCGGGGCAGCGGTTGCCAGCGTCCTGCCGGGCTTTGCTCGATAAACCTCGACCAATCGCGCTGATGCAGCCAACGGCCATTCAGGTGTTGGGGATGCGCGCCCTGCGGCGCCTGCGCCATGCCCGGCCATGGGTAGAGCAGATACCCGCCCAGCCACAGATGGGCATCAAAAGCCTGGATATCCAGCGCGGCCAGGACTTCGCGGCTCTCCGGCCGGGCGGAAATCGGCAGTTGGTGCTGGGCCAGGTGGGCCAGTTTGCGGTCGAGCCGGTCGTGGCAGCCGGGGCCGAGCCATTGCGCGGTGTCCCGGCCATTACCGTCCTGGGGCCCGAGGTAGAGTTTGATCGCCAGTTCCAGATGATGCACACCGTCACGGTCGCGCAGCAGCATGTCCAGCTCGCCCAGGGTATGCCCGGCCTGGCGGATCGGCAGGTTGGCCGCCAGCAGCTCCACGCCCGGCGCATGCTGCACGGCGAATTGCCACAGCCGTTCGTAATACAACCCCAGCCGGCGGGTGCGTGCCTGGCTCAGCCAATGCAGCAAGGCACTGCTGTCCTGGTCCAGCTGGCGCAGCCACTGCTCCAGCAAATGCGGGGCCTGCACCCAGTCGCTGCCGGTCAGCGGGTGGCGTTGTGGCCACGGCGTTTGCGCGAGCATCGGCGGGGCGAGCATCACCCATGCGAGATCGCGCACCTCGGGGTGACGCAGTTGGCGGGGCAGGTGCTGCAAATCAGGGAACAGAGTCATGGTCCGAGCATAGCCTTTTACAGCCGGGAAGGGGGCTGAGAACCGTTGTCGTCTGGGGTTTGCGGCGACAAAGGATTTTGTGTAACGCCGGCTTTCGCCCATAATCGTTCTTTTTTGCAGAACCCGAACCCCGCAGGAGCCCCATGGAGCAATTTCGCAATATCGGCATTATCGGTCGCCTGGGCAGTACCCAGGTGCTGGACACCGTCCGCCGACTGAAAAAGTTTCTGCTCGAGCGCCACCTGCACGTGATCCTCGAAGACACCATCGCTGAAATCCTCCCGGGCCATGGCCTGCAGACCTCGTCGCGCAAGATGCTCGGTGAAGTCTGCGACATGGTGATCGTGGTGGGCGGCGACGGCAGCCTGCTGGGCGCCGCCCGGGCGCTGGCGCGGCATAACGTGCCGGTGCTGGGGATCAACCGCGGAAGCCTGGGGTTCCTCACCGATATTCGCCCCGACGAGCTGGAAGTCGAAGTGGCCAAGGTGCTGGACGGCCATTACCTGGTGGAAAACCGCTTCCTGCTGCAAGCCGAAGTGCGCCGCCACGGCGAAGCCATTGGCCAGGGCGACGCCCTCAACGATGTGGTGCTGCACCCCGGCAAGTCGACGCGGATGATCGAGTTCGAGTTGTACATCGACGGCCAGTTCGTGTGCAGCCAGAAGGCCGACGGCCTGATCGTCGCCACGCCGACCGGGTCCACGGCCTACGCGCTGTCGGCCGGTGGGCCGATCATGCATCCCAAGCTGGATGCCATTGTGATCGTGCCGATGTATCCCCATATGTTGTCCAGCAGGCCTATCGTGGTCGATGGCAACAGTGAGCTGAAAATCGTGGTGTCAAAAGACATGCAGATCTACCCGCAAGTCTCCTGCGACGGGCAGAACCATTTCACCTGCGCCCCCGGTGACACCATCACCGTGAGCAAAAAGGCACAGAAGTTGCGGTTGATCCACCCGCTGGACCACAACTACTACGAAGTGTGCCGGACCAAGCTGGGCTGGGGCAGCCGCTTGGGGGGTGGAGGCGACTGATGCTCGATCCCGCGCGTAGCTACGACCTGATTGGTGACGTGCACGGTTGCGCTCATACCCTTGAGCACTTGCTCGACCGATTGGGTTACCACAAGCAGGGCGGTACCTGGCGGCATCCGTCGCGAATGGCCGTGTTCCTCGGCGATATCATCGACCGTGGCCCACGCATTCGCGAGGCGCTGCATATCGTCCACGACATGACCGAGGCCGGCCAGGCGCTGTGCATCATGGGCAACCATGAGTTCAACGCGCTGGGCTGGAGCACGCCCGCCGCCCCGGGCAGCGGCAAGCAGTTTGTGCGCGAGCACACGCCACGCCACGCGCGGTTGATCCACGAGACCCTGACCCAGTTCGAACAGCACCCGGCAGACTGGCACGATTTCCTCGGCTGGTTCTATGACATGCCGCTGTTTGTCGACGCCGGGCGATTCCGCGTAGTGCACGCCTGCTGGGACAACGGCTTTATCGAGCCCCTGCGCGCGCATTTCCCGGACGGCTGCATCGACGAACACTTCCTGCAAGCCGCCGCCGTGCCCGGCAGTTTCGCCAGCAATGCCTTCGACCGCCTGTTGCGCGGCACCGACATGCGCCTGCCGGACGGCCTGACCCTGACCGGCGGCGACGGCCTGACGCGTTCGTTCTTCCGCACCAAGTTCTGGGAAGACGACCCGAAAACCTACGGCGACATCGTGTTTCAGCCCGATGCGCTGCCGGAACCGGTGGCCGCCACGCCGCTGTCGTCCACTGAAAAGAATTCCCTGCTGCGCTACGGCGTCGACGAGCCATTGCTGTTCGTCGGCCACTACTGGCGCAGCGGCAAACCGGCGCCGATCCGCCCGAACCTGGCCTGCCTGGACTACAGCGCGGTGCTGTACGGCAAGCTGGTGGCGTACCGGCTGGATCAGGAAACCCGCCTGGACCCGCGTAAATTTGTTTGGGTCGATGTCGAGCGCCCTGAGGTTATTTCATGAGTACCGTTGCTGTATTACGCCTGCCGCTGGCGGTGGATTTGAGTGGTTTCGTCAAGCTTCTGCAACGCATGCAAGTGCCCCATCGCGTCAGCGAAGAAGCCGGGGAGCAGGTGCTGTGGGTGCCTGACTCCATCAGTGAAGACGTGAAGGTCCTGTACCAGCGCTTTCCGGCCGGTGACCCGGACCAGCAACTGGACATTCCCGAGCAGGCGACGTCGACCAGGCGTCCCGGGTTTGCCCAGCAGCTTCGCCACAGCCCGGTGACCGCGTTGGTGTTGCTGCTGAGCATCATCGTCGGCGCCGTTACGTTGCTGGGGGATAACCTGCAAGCCATGAGCTGGCTGACGTTCCTGCCGTTCAGCGTGGCAGGCGAGTACATCCGTTTCACGCCATTGACCGACAGCCTGGCGTCGGGACAGTGGTGGCGCCTGGTCACGCCGATGTTGATCCACTTCGGCATCCTGCACCTGGCCATGAACGGCATGTGGTACTGGGAACTGGGGCGACGCATCGAGTTGCGCCAGGGCAGCGTCAACCTGCTGGGCCTGACCCTGCTGTTCAGCCTGGTGTCGAACTACGCTCAATACTATTTTGGTGGTCCCGGCCTGTTTGGCGGGTTGTCCGGCGTGCTGTATGGCTTGCTCGGGCATTGCTGGATCTATCAGTGGGTGTCGCCGAATCCGATGTATCGCCTGCCTCGCGGGGTGTTGGTGATGATGCTGGTGTGGCTGGTGCTGTGCCTGTCGGGCCTGGTCTCGATGATCGGCTTCGGCGAAATCGCCAACGCGGCCCACGTGGGTGGCCTGGTGATGGGTTGCCTGACCGGTTTGTTGGGTGGCTTGTACAGCCGCCGCAAAATGTCTCCTATTTAGTTAAGGAAGAGTCTTATGTCCTCTTTTGTCGAAATGATCGAAAACATCACCCCGGACATCTACGAGAGCCTCAAGCTCGCCGTGGAAATCGGCAAATGGTCCGATGGCCGCAAGCTCACCGCCGAGCAGCGTGAATTGTCGTTGCAGGCGGTGATCGCCTGGGAACTGCAGAACCTGCCGGAAGACCAGCGCACCGGCTACATGGGCCCGCAGGAATGCGCCTCGAAGTCGGCGCCGGTGCCGAACATCCTGTTCAAGTCGGATGCCATCCATTGATTGAGATTGGCCGTGGTGCAGTCAGCAAGATGTCGGCGCAGTTGGGTGAGCCGACCGTTCAATACGCGTTTCGCCTGGGCGATACCGAGGTGCCGGTCAATCCATTGATCGGCACTACCGTGCGCCTGGAATACCTCGGTGCGATCCATTGCACCCATTGCGGTCGCAAGACCAAGACCAGTTTCAGCCAGGGTTACTGCTACCCGTGCATGACCAAACTGGCCCAGTGCGACCTGTGCATCATGAGCCCCGAGCGCTGCCATTACGACGCCGGCACCTGCCGCGATCCGGCCTGGGGTGAAAAATTCTGCATGACCGACCACGTGGTGTACCTGGCGAACTCGTCGGGGATCAAGGTCGGCATCACCCGCGCCAGCCAGCTGCCGACCCGCTGGCTCGACCAGGGCGCCAGCCAGGCGCTGCCGATCATGCGCGTTGCCACGCGCCAGCAGTCGGGCTTCGTCGAAGACCTGTTCCGCAGCCAGGTGGCCGACAAGACCAACTGGCGCGCGTTGCTCAAGGGCGATGCCCAGGCCGTCGACCTTGCGCGGGTGCGCGACGAACTGTTCGCCAGCTGTGCCGAAGGCATGCTCGGTTTGCAGGAACGCTTTGGCCTGCAGGCCATCCAACCGGTGACCGACATCGAACCGATCGAAATCCGCTACCCGATCGAGCAGTATCCGACCAAGATCGTCAGCTTCAACCTGGACAAGAACCCGATTGCCGAAGGCACGCTGATGGGGATCAAGGGCCAATACCTGATCTTCGATACCGGCGTGATCAATATTCGTAAATACACGGCCTACCAGCTCGCCGTGCATCAGTAGAAGGACGACAGACATGCGCACCGAACAGCCGAAGATGATTTACCTGAAGGACTATCAGGCGCCGGACTACCTGATCGACGAGACGCACCTGACCTTCGAGTTGTTCGAGGACCATAGCCTGGTCCACGCGCAGCTGGTGATGCGCCGCAACCCCGAGCGCGGCGCCGGCTTGCCGCCGCTGGTGCTGGACGGGCAGCAGTTGGAGCTGCTGTCGGTGAACCTGGCCGACCAGGAACTGACCGACGCCGACTACCAGTTGAGCGACAGCCACCTGACCGTGCACCCCACCAGCGCGACCTTCACCCTCGACACCACGGTGAAGATCCACCCGGAAACCAATACCGCCCTGGAAGGCCTGTACAAATCCGGCGGCATGTTCTGCACCCAGTGCGAGGCCGAGGGTTTCCGCAAGATCACCTATTACCTCGACCGTCCGGACGTGATGAGCGTGTTCACCACCACGGTGATCGCCGAGCAACACAGCTACCCGGTGTTGCTGTCCAACGGCAACCCGATTGCTTCCGGCCCTGGCGAAGACGGCCGGCACTGGGCGACCTGGGAAGATCCGTTCAAGAAGCCGGCGTACCTGTTTGCACTGGTGGCCGGTGATTTGTGGTGTGTCGAAGACACCTTCACCACCATGACCGAGCGCACCGTGGCGCTGCGTATCTATGTCGAGCCGGAAAACATCGACAAGTGCCAGCACGCCATGAACAGCCTGAAGAAATCCATGCGCTGGGACGAGGAAGTCTATGGCCGTGAGTACGACCTCGACATCTTCATGATCGTCGCGGTCAACGACTTCAACATGGGCGCCATGGAAAACAAGGGCCTCAACATCTTCAACTCCAGCGCCGTGCTGGCCCGTGCCGAAACCGCCACCGACGCCGCGCACCAGCGAGTCGAGGCGATCGTTGCCCACGAATACTTCCACAACTGGTCGGGCAACCGCGTGACCTGCCGCGACTGGTTCCAGCTGTCGCTGAAGGAAGGCTTCACCGTGTTTCGTGATTCGCAGTTCTCTGCCGACATGAACTCGGCCACCGTCAAGCGCATCCAGGACGTGGCTTATCTGCGCACCCACCAGTTCGCCGAAGATGCCGGTCCCATGGCCCACGCGGTACGCCCGGACGGCTTTATCGAGATCTCCAACTTCTACACCCTGACCGTGTACGAAAAGGGCTCGGAAGTCGTCCGTATGATCCAAACCTTGCTCGGCGCCGAAGGGTTCCGCAAAGGCAGCGACCTGTACTTCGAACGCCACGACGGCCAGGCTGTGACCTGCGATGACTTCATCAAGGCCATGGAAGACGCCAACGGCGCTGACCTGACCCAGTTCAAGCGCTGGTACAGCCAGGCCGGTACGCCACGCCTGGCGGTGAGCGAGTCCTACGACGCGGTGGCTAAAACCTACAGCCTGACCTTCCGTCAAAGCTGCCCGGAAACCCCGGACAAGGTGGAAAAACTGCCGTTCGTGATTCCGGTTGAGCTGGGCCTGCTGGACGGGAAGGGCGCGGGCATCGCCTTGCGCCTGGCCGGTGAAACCGCTGCCGGCGCCACGTCCCGCGTGATCTCGGTGACCGAAGCCGAACAGACCTTCACCTTTGTCGACATCGCCGAGCACCCGCTGCCGTCGCTGCTGCGTGGCTTCTCGGCGCCGGTGAAGCTGAGCTTCCCGTATAACCGCGACCAACTGATGTTCCTGATGCAGCACGACAGCGATGGCTTCAATCGCTGGGACGCCGGCCAGCAGCTGTCGGTGCAGGTGTTGCAGGAGCTGATCGCCCAATATCAGCAGGGCAAGGCGCTGGTGCTGGATCAACGCCTGATCACCGCATTGCGCAGCGTATTGAGCGACGAAAGCCTGGATCAGGCGATGGTCGCCGAGATGCTCTCGCTGCCGAGCGAAGCCTACCTGACCGAAATCAGCGACGTGGCGGATGTCGACGCCATCCACGCGGCCCGCGAGTTTGCTCGCAAGCAGTTGGCCGACAACCTGTTCGAGGGCCTGTGGCTGCGTTACCAGGCCAATCGCGACCTGTCGAAGAAAACCCCGTACGTGGCCGAGGCGGAACACTTTGCCCGTCGCGCCTTGCAGAACATTGCGCTGTCGTACCTGATGCTCAGCGGCAAGCCGGAAGTGCTGGCGGCGACCCTTGAACAGTTCGACGCGTGCGACAACATGACCGAGCGCCTGACGGCCCTGGCGGTGCTGGTCAACTCGCCGTTCGAAGAAGAGAAAGCCAAGGCGCTGGCGGTGTTTGCCGAGAACTTCAAGGACAACCCGCTGGTCATGGACCAGTGGTTCAGCGTTCAGGCGGGCAATGGTTTGCCGGGCGCGCTGGAGCGGGTCAAGACGTTGATGCAGCACCCTGCGTTCAACATCAAGAACCCGAACAAGGTGCGGGCACTGGTGGGCGCGTTTGCCGGGCAGAACCTGATCAACTTCCACGCGGCGGATGGTTCGGGTTATCGGTTCCTGGCGGACCTGGTGATCCAGTTGAATGGCTTCAACCCCCAGATTGCTTCGCGGCAATTGGCGCCGTTGACCCGCTGGCGCAAGTACGACAGCGCGCGGCAGGCGCTGATGAAAGGCGAGCTGGAGCGGATTCGCGCGTCGGGCGAGCTGTCCAGCGATGTGTTTGAAGTGGTGAGCAAAAGCCTCGCTTAACTGAGGCTGAGTACTGCATCTGTGGCGAGGGAGCTTGNNGCAAGCTCCCTCGCCACAACGGGTCTTAGATAACCGGCGGCCAGCGCAGGTCTTGTGCATCATCGTCCGTATAACGTGGGAAGCGCTCCGCGATCATCTCGTGGGGCACGCCCAGCGGTATCGCGCTGGCAGCATCCAGGCGGGCCACTTGCTCAGCCGAGAGTTGCACACTCAACGCACCCAGGGTGCCGTCCAGTTGTTCGCGGGTACGCGGCCCCAGGATCGGGATCAGCGCGGTGGTAGAACGACGGGCCTTTTCCCGCAGCCAGGCGATGGCGATGTGAGTCGGCGTGGCGTCCAGTTCACCGGCAACCGCCAGCAGGGTGTCGAGCACTGCCGTTTCCCGTGCGCTTTTTTCAGCGTGGACCAAAATCCCCAGCTTGCTGGCGCGGGTATCGTCCTGGCTGTTGCGGTACTTCCCGGTCAGAAAACCACCCCCCAGCGGTGACCATAAAGTCGCGGCCAGGCCCAGGGCCTCGGCCATGGGCAGCAGCTCGCGGTCAGCGGTGCGTTCGGCCAGGCTGTATTCGGTCTGGATCGCTACCAGGGGTGCAAAGCCGCGCACTTCAGCGAGCAGGTCGGCGCGGGCAATGCGCCAGGCGGGGAAGTTGGACAGCCCCGCGTAGTGGATCTTGCCGGCACGCACCAGGTCATCAAACCCCCGCAGGATCTCTTCCATCGGCGTGACGTTGTCGCTGATATGCGCCCAGAACAGGTCGATGTGGTCGGTGTTCAAGCGTTTCAGGCTTTCTTCGACGGCGCGCACCATGTTCTTGCGGTTGTTGCCAAGCTTGAGGGTGCCTTCGTCTTGAGGCTGGGTGCGCAGGGTGTATTTGCTGGCGATCACCAAGCGGTCGCGTTCCGAGGCAATGAACTCGCCGAGCAGCACTTCCGATTGGCCGAACTGGTAGCCGTTGGCAGTATCGAGGAAGTTTCCGCCGGCCTCCAGATAGCCGTCGTAGATTCGCTTGGACTCGTCGCGCTCGGCGCCGTGGCCCCAGCCTGTGCCGAAATTGGCGGTACCCAGGGCCAGCTCTGAAACCCGCAGGCCGCTGCGACGGCCAAAGACTTTATTGCGCATACCGAAACTCCTGACGCTGTGGTTGGTTTAAATGTTTCGCAACATCTATTAAATATGATGCGAGTCATATATTTCGTCAAGGGGCTTTTTTGGCGGCTGAAGGGAAGGGTGCCTGCTCCTGACACTTTCTGACGGAGGCCTCTGCTAAGCTGCGCCACCTTTCTTTTTCGAGCATGATCAACGTGTCGCGTACCAGTCGTCTGTTGACCTTGTTGCAAGTCCTGCGGGGCAAAAAACGCCCGGTGACGGCCGCCGTGCTGGCGGCAGAACTGGAGATTTCCGAGCGCACGCTGTACCGCGATATCGCCGAACTGACCGCGTTGGGCGCACCGATCTACGGCGAGGCGGGCGTGGGCTATGTGCTGCGTGCGGGCCTGTTCCTGCCGCCGCTGATGCTCAATGCCGACGAGACCGAAGCCATCGTGCTGGGCTTGCGGTATGTCGACCAGCGCGGTGATGACGTACTGAGCCAGGCGGCGGCCAATGCGCTTGCAAAGATCGCCGACGTGCTTGACCCGGCTGCCCAGGAAGCCTTGCGCAATCCGACGGTGCTGCCGGGCCCGCCAGGCTTCGGCTACCCGGAAAATCGCGTGCCGTTGAATGTGTTCCGCGAGGCCATTCGCGGCCAGGCCAAACTGCACATCGACTACGCCGATGCCAGCCAGACCGCCAGCCAGCGCCTGATCTGGCCCCTGGCCCTGGGTTTTCTCAACGAAGTGCGGGTGATCGTCGCGTGGTGTGAATTGCGTGGGGCCTATCGCACCTTCCGCACCGACCGAGTGGCCGCCGCGCGCCTGCAAGGTGAACGGTATCCGGGGCGCCGCAGCGATTGGTTGCGGGGCTGGCGCAAGCTGATGGAACAGAACGAATCCGGGCCGTTCACTCCTGACAAGAACTGACACAACGCTGCTTTAGCATGGCTCCATAAATCACTAAAAAGGAGCTGTCACCATGTCCCAACCCACCCCTGAACTGGCCCCGGCTATTGCAACCTACATTGCCGCGGCGAATGCCGGCGACACCTCGCTGGTGGCCGACTGTTTCGCCGAAGATGCCAACGTGTTCGACGAAGGCGAGCACCGGGTAGGTACAGCCGCCATCGCCCGCTGGATGGAAGACACCGGGCGTCGTTACCAGCCCAGGGTCCAGGTGCTGAATGTGCAAAACCGCACGGGCAAGGTACTGGTCAGCAACCTGATCACCGGCAGCTTTCCCGGCAGCCCGCTGGAGCTGCGCTATACCTTCCGCCTCAATGAACACGGCAAGATTGCCCGATTGGATATTTCCCTGTAGCCGTCATGGCATACTGCCGGGCATGACTTTCGACTCGCCACTTGCCGCCTATCAGCACGCCATCACCGAACAGGGTTTTGTCCCCGACGACGCCCAGCGCGAGGCGGTGCAAGCCCTGCAGGACTGCCATCAGGCCTTGCATCACGGCCATGGGCCCATCACCGGGGTGTACCTGTGGGGCCCGGTCGGCCGGGGCAAGACCTGGCTGATGGACCAGTTCTACCAAAGCCTGCGAGTGCCAGCGCGGCGCCAGCATTTTCATCACTTCATGGGCTGGGTGCACCAGCGTTCATTCCAGCTAACGGGCACCCACGATCCCTTGCAGGCCCTGGCCCGCGAACTGAGCCGGGAAGTGCGGGTGCTGTGTTTCGATGAGTTGTTTGTCAACGACATTGGTGACGCCATCATCCTCGGCCGGCTGTTCCAGGTGATGTTCGAGGAAGGCGTGGTGATGGTCTGCACGTCCAACCAGCCACCGGACCTGCTGTACGCCGACGGTTTCAACCGGGATCGTTTCCTGCCGGGAATCGAGGCGATCAAACAGCATATGCGGGTGGTGGCAGTCGATGGCGGGGAGGATCATCGGCTGCACCCGGGCACCGCACTGCAGCGTTACTGGGTCGACCAGCCCGACGCGTTGGCCGAGGTGTTTCGCCAGTTGAGCGCCGGGCAGGCAGTGAGCAGCGCCCCGGTTGCGGTCGGCTACCGCTCCATCGTGGCAGTGCAGTCCAGTGAAACCGTGCTGTGGTGTCGCTACGCCGACCTGTGTGAGCAGCCGTTGGCGGCGATGGATTTCATGCTGCTGTGTGATCGGTTCAAGGCCATTTTGCTCGGCGAGGTGCCCAACCTCAGCGCGCAAAAGCGCCCGGGACGAATCGCTCGTGGCACCGAAGACGCTGCCGAACGGGTGGACGCCGGGGACCGGGAACTGCCGGAACTGTCGGTGCATGACGACAGCGTCCGGCGTTTCATCGCGCTGGTGGACGAGTGCTACGACCGCAAGGTGCCGCTGTACATCGAGGCCCGGGTGCCGCTGGAAAGCCTCTACACCGAGGGTTACCTGGAGTTTCCATTCCGCCGCACCCTGAGCCGCCTGCAGGAGATGCAACTGGCACGGTTTGGCGAGCCTGGCGCGCTTTCACGCGGGCAAATGTAGTTAATCTCCTTCATCTAATGCCTGCACCACGCTTACAATCGAGCCCTTTTATGGGGACCGAGTCCCTGTCGCACCGTCAACGAGGAAGGAAATGGACAGCGCAGACATCCTGGTGCTGCAAGCCAGCTACACCAATCCGGTACACGCCGAGGCCATTGGCCTGGTGCTCAATCATTACGCCGAAGACCCCATGGGCGGTGGCCACAGCCTGCCGGCCGACCGCTTGCA
>NZ_JACARS010000175.1:0-10788 GCF_013386485.1 Pseudomonas sp. P7758
CTCCTCTATACACCGTCTTAATGCCCAAACCCGCAATCAGTGCCCGAACTTGATACCCAACCTCTTAACCTCCCCGCGTCCGCAATCGCGGCTTATTAATCAGGGGAGTTCCACCGTGCTCACACTCAAGTTCATCTATATCGCCAGCGGCCTATGCGCCGTCGGGCTGTTCGCTTATCTGGGCTACGCCCTCATTCGCGCCGAAAAGTTCTAGGGAGCCCCACCATGTACGACATGATTTTTGTAGGCCTCTCCCTGGTGTTTTTCGCCGCGACAACCATGGCCATTGTCGCCATGGGCAAGATTTGAACGGAGCCTCGACATGCTAAGCACTTTGCTGGAATTTGCGCTGGTCCTGGGGTTGATGACCGGGCTCGCCGTGCTGATGGGCAAGTGGCTGACCCGGGTGTTTACCGGAACCCGCCACGCCCTGCCGGAACGTTATACCTATCGCCTGCTGGGCATCGACCCGCTGGAAACCATGAGCTGGGCCCGCTACGGTTCTGCCCTGTTGCTGTCGAACGCCGCGATGATGCTGCTCGGCTATCTCATCCTGCGGTTACAGGCCGTCATGCCGATCAACCCACTCGGGCTGGCCGCACAAACCCCGGACCTGGCGTTCAATACCGCCGCTTCCTTTATCACCAACACCAACTGGCAGGCGTACTCGGGCGAAACCAGCCTGTCGAACTTCAGCCAGATGGCAGTAATCACCTTCCTGATGTTCGTCGGCGCCACCTCGGGCGTGGTCGCCGCAGCCGGTTTTATCCGTGGCCTGAGTCGCTCAAGCTCGGCGGATATCGGCAACTTCTGGGTCGACTTCACTCGCACCCTGTACCGCGTGATGCTGCCGCTGTGCGTGGGCATGGCCCTGGTGTATGTGTGGCAAGGCATGCCGCAGACCTTTTCCTCCCAAGCCCTGGCCACCACCCTGGAAGGCGCGCAGCAACAATTGATTGTCGGCGCCGTGGCGAGCTTTGAATCGATCAAGCATATCGGCACCAACGGCGGTGGCTTCTTCAGCATGAACGCCGCGCACCCGTTCGAAAACCCGACGCCGCTGACCAACGCCCTGCACATCCTCAGCATGTTGCTGATCCCGTCGGCGCTGACCTACACCTTCGGCAGCATGCTGCTGCAACGCCGTCAGGGCTGGGTGTTTTTCGGCACCTTCCTGGTGATGTTCTTAGGCTTTCTCGCTCTGGTGTATGGCGCCGAGCAAAACGGCAACCCGCTGCTGACCCAGGCCGGTGCCAACCAGACGCTGTCCATCGAACAAAGCGGCGGCAATATGGAAGGCAAGGAACTGCGTTTCGGCATTGCCGACAGCAGCCTGTTTATCGCCACCACCACCGCGGCCACCACCGGTTCGGTCAACGCGATGCATGACTCATTGACCCCCATGGGCGGCTTCGTGCCCCTGGCGCAGATGATGCTCAACTGCGTGTTCGGCGGCGACGGCGTGGGCTTTATCAACCTGATCCAGTACGCGCTGCTGACGGTGTTCCTGGTGGGCATGATGATCGGCCGCAGCCCGGAATTCCTCGGCAAGAAGATCGAGGCTCGGGAGATAAAACTGGTGATGCTCTCGGTGCTCGCGCACCCCATCAGCATCCTCGGGTTCACCGCCCTCGCCGCCCTGTGGCCCGACACCATGGCCAGCCTGAATAACCTCGGCCCCCACGGTTTCAGCGAGGTGCTCTACGCCTACACCTCGGGCACCGCCAACAACGGTTCGGCGTTCGCCGGGCTGAACGCCAATACGCCGTTCTTCAACACCACCATTGGCCTGGCGATGCTGGTCGGGCGCTTCTTCACCATGCTGCCGATGCTCGCCGTGGCCGGTTCCCTGGCGATGAAAAAGACCGTGCCTGCCGGCGCCGGCACCATCCCCACCGCAACCCCGCTGTTCATGGTGCTGGTGGTGTTTGTGGTGCTGGTGGTGGGCGGCCTGACTTTCCTGCCGGCGCTCGCGCTCGGTCCGCTGGTGGAGCAACTGCAGTTGCTGTCCGGCCAGACGTACAACTAAGGACACGTTGATGACGACTCAATCGATATTCAAAGGGCTGTTGCGCCCGGTGCTGGTTTCGGCAGTGTTTTTCATGGCGCTGACCGGCCTCGCCTACCCGGTCTTCACCACCTTTGCCGCGCAGTTGCTGTTCCCGTTCCAGGCCCAGGGCTCGCTGATTGAACGCGACGGATTGGTGATCGGCTCGGCGTTGATCGGCCAGGACTTCACCAGGCCCGGCTACTTCCACGGCCGCCCGAGCATGACCCTCGGTGCCGACCCGCAAGACCCGAGCAAAAGTGTCTCCCAGCCGTACAACGCCGGTTCCAGCGGCGCCAGCAACCTGGGCCCTACCAGCCAGAAACTGGTGGACCAGGTCGCAGCCCGGGTTAAAGCCTACCGCCAGGACAACGGCCTCGCCGCCGACGCCCAGGTGCCGGTGGATGCGGTCACCGCTTCCGCCTCCGGCCTGGACCCGCATATCTCCGTGGCCAACGCACGCATCCAGCTGGCCCGGGTCGCCCGCCTGCGACAGATCCCCGAAGCCGAACTGCTGCAACTGGTGAACGAAAACACCGCGGAACGCACCCTGGGTTTGCTCGGCGAACCACGGGTCAATGTGCTGCAACTCAACCTCGCGCTGGACGCCCGCCTGCCTCTGCGCCAGCCCCCCATTGCGGCCAGTGAGTAAGAGATTCCCCCATGATCAAAAATGCTCGTTTACCTCTGTTCGATCGCGCCATCGTGCTCACCGCCTGCGGGGATGCGTTCAAGAAACTGCTGCCCCAGGCGCAGTGGAAAAACCCGGTGATGTTCGTCGTGTACCTGGGCAGCCTCCTCACCACGCTGCTGTGGTTCCAGTCCTTGGGTGGCCAGGGTGAAGCGCCCAGCGGCTTTATCCTCAGCATCTGTTTGTGGCTGTGGTTTACCGTGCTGTTCGCCAACTTTGCCGAGGCCCTGGCCGAAGGCCGCAGCCGTGCCCAGGCCGCCAGCCTGCGCGGGATGAAGCGCCAGACCCTGGCCAAGTTGCTGCAACAACCCAAACACGGCGCCGCGTGGCTGCCGACCGAAGCCACGCTGTTGCGCAAAGACCAGGTGGTGTTGATCGAAGCCGGCGACCTGGTGCCGCTGGACGGCGTGGTGATCGAAGGAGTGGCCTCGGTGGACGAAAGCGCAATCACCGGCGAATCGGCACCGGTGATTCGCGAGGCCGGCGGCGACTTTTCCTCGGTCACCGGCGGCACGCGGGTGCTGTCGGACTGGCTGGTGGTGCGCATCAGCGTCAACCCGGGCGAGTCGTTCCTCGACCGCATGATCTCGATGGTCGAATCCGCCAAGCGCCAGAAGACCCCCAACGAAGTCGCCCTGACAATTTTGCTGGTGGGCCTGACCCTGTTGTTCCTGCTGGTGATCGCCACGCTGAGCCCGTACTCGATCTTTGCCGTGGCCATGAGTGGCAGTGGCAACGTGATCAGCGCCACGGTGCTGGTGGCGTTGCTGGTGTGCCTGATTCCCACCACCATCGGCGGCCTGCTCTCGGCCATCGGGGTGGCGGGCATGAGCCGCATGATGTCGGCCAATGTGATCGCCACTTCCGGCCGCGCCGTTGAGGCGGCGGGTGACATCGACGTGTTGCTGTTGGACAAGACCGGCACCATCACGTTGGGCAATCGCCAGGCCAGCAGTTTCCTGCCGGCACCGGGGGTCAAGGAAGCTGAACTGGCCGACGCGGCGCAACTGGCGTCCCTGGCCGACGAAACCCCGGAAGGCCGCAGCATCGTGGTGCTGGCCAAGCAGAAGTTCGACATCCGCGCGCGGGACATCAACGCCCTCGGCGCAAGCTTTGTGCACTTCACCGCACAGACCCGCATGAGCGGCGTCGACCTGCCCGAAGGCCGCGGTATTCGCAAGGGTGCAGCGGATGCGATCCGCAGTCATATCGAAGCGCTCGGCGGGAGCTTTCCGGCTGCATTGCAGGCCAAGGTCGACGAAGTATCCCGACGCGGCAGCACCCCGCTGGTGGTCTCGGACGGGGCCAAGGCACTCGGCGTGGTGGAGCTCAAGGACGTGGTCAAGGGCGGCATCAAGGAGCGCTTCGCCGAACTGCGGCGCATGGGCATCAAGACCGTGATGATCACCGGCGACAACCGCCTGACCGCCGCCGCGATTGCGGTGGAAGCCGGCGTGGATGACTTCCTCGCCGAGGCGCGCCCGGAAGACAAGCTGCAGCTGATCCGCGACTACCAGGCCCAGGGCAAGCTCGTGGCCATGACCGGCGACGGCACCAACGACGCCCCTGCGCTGGCCCAGGCCGACGTGGCGGTGGCGATGAACAGCGGCACCCAGGCAGCGAAAGAGGCCGGCAACATGGTCGACCTCGACAGCAACCCGACCAAGCTGATCGAAGTGGTCGAGGTGGGCAAACAAATGCTGATGACCCGTGGCGCACTCACCACCTTCAGCGTGGCGAATGACGTGGCGAAATATTTCGCGATCATCCCGGCCGCGTTTGTCGCGACCTATCCGCAGCTCGGCGCGCTGAACGTGATGCACCTGACCAGCCCCAACTCGGCGATCCTCAGTGCGGTGATTTTCAACGCGTTGATCATCGTGGCGCTGATTCCCTTGGCCCTGCGCGGCGTGACGTACCGGGCGATTGGCGCGGCAGCGTTGCTCAATCGCAACCTGCTGATCTATGGCCTGGGCGGGGTGCTGGTGCCGTTTGCCGGGATCAAGTTGATTGACCTGGTGCTGACCGGGCTGGGTCTCGTGTAGCACCGCAAACCCAATGTGGGAGCGGGCTTGCTCGCGAATACGGAGTGTCAGCCAACTCGTCTGTCACTGACACACCGCTTTCGCGAGCAAGCCCGCTCCCACCATTGAACCGCATTGACCAGGAATGACATGCCCGCATTAAACGAAGAACGCCCCGACCCCGACGCCCTTCTCGCCCGGGTCCAGCAGGAAGAACAGGCCGCCTTGCGCGGCAAACTGCGTATCTACTTCGGCTCCAACGCCGGGGTGGGCAAGACCTGCGCCATGCTTGACGCGGCGCAACGGGAAGTCAGCCTGGGGCGCGACGTACTCGCCGGCGTGGTGGAAACCCACGGCCGCCAGGAAACCGCCAACCTGCTCAACGGCCTCGAACAACTGCCCCGCGCCCACCGCCTGCATCACGATTTCACCCTCACCGAATTCGACCTCGACGCGGCCCTGCAACGCCATCCCGCCGTGCTGCTGGTGGATGAACTGGCCCACAGCAACGTGCCCGGCTCGCGCCACCCGAAACGCTGGCAAGACGTGGAAGAACTGCTCAGCGCCGGCATCGACGTGTGGACCACCCTCAACGTCCAGCACCTGGAAAGCCTTAACGATCTGGTGAGTGGGATCATCGGCATTCGCGTGCGGGAAACCGTACCTGACCACGTGTTCGACAATGCCCACGAAGTGGTCGTCGTGGACCTGCCGCCGGATGATCTGCTGCAACGCTTGAAGGACGGCAAGGTGTACCTGGGGCCCCAGGCCGAGCGCGCCTCGCGGCACTTTTTCCGCAAGGGCAACCTGCTCGCCCTGCGGGAACTGGCCCTGCGCCGCACCGCCGACCGGGTCGACACGCAGATGCGCGTGTACCGTCGCGAACAGTCGATCAAGACCCTGTGGCCCGCCCGCGAGCGATTGCTGGTAGGCGTGGCCGGTGACGCCGGTGATGAACGCCTGGTGCGAGAAGCCGCGCGCCTGGCGCAAAAGCTCGAGGCGGACTGGATCGTGGTGCACGTCACGGCAGCCCAGGGCCGCGGCGCCAAGCGTTATCTCACAGCAATGAAAACCCTGGCCCTGGCCAGCGAATTCGGCGCCGACACCGCTACGCTACCGGGCATGGACGTCGCCGAAGCACTGGCCGCCTGTGCCCGGGAACACAACGCCAATCGCCTGGTGCTCGGCCATCATCCGCGCCGGGCATGGCGGTTCTGGCATCAGTCGGTGAGCGACCGGATCAGCCGGCACCATCCGCAGATCGACCAGATCGTGATCGCCCATGGCGTACTGCCGGGCACTGTTCCTGCCATTGAAAAACCTACGCCAGCGCCCGGCAGAACCCTGGCCTACCTCTGGTCCACACTCGCCTGTTTCACCGCCAGCGCCATCGCCGCGCTGCTGCTGCAAGTGTTCGACCTGGCCAACGTGGTGATGCTGTTCCTGCTCACGGTGGTGCTGGTGGCCCTGCGGTTTGGACGCGGCCCCGGCGTGTGGGCAGCGATGCTCGCGGTGCTGTGTTTCGACTTCTTTTTCGTCCAGCCGCGCTACTCGTTTACCGTCAACGACACCCAGTATTTCTTCACCTTCGCGTTGATGCTCGGCATCGCGCTGATCACCGGGCAGCTCACCGCACGCCTGCGCCACGAAGCGCGCACCGCCGCCGCTCGAGAACGTCGCGCAACCTCACTGGCGCGCCTGGCCCGGGACCTGTCGGCCGCGTTGACCGTGGAGCAGATCAGCGAAGTGGCGCTGCGCACCTTCAGCGGCGTGTTCGAGGCGCGGGTCGGCCTGGCCTTGCCGGACGCCGCCGACGGCGTGCACAGCGTGGGCGCGGGCGGGCTGCCGATCGACGACAGCATCGCCCAATGGACCTACGACCACGGCCAGTCCGCCGGCCAGGGCACCGACACCTTGTCCGCCGCCAAGGGCTGCTACCTGCCGCTCAAGGCGCCGATGCGCGTGCGCGGTGTGCTGGTGCTGGAACTGGCGCAAAGCGAACGCCTCAACGAGCCCGAAGAGCGCCGCCTGCTGGAAGCCTGCATGAGCCAATTGGCGATTGCCCTGGAGCGCGTGCACTTCGTCGAAGTGGCGCAAAGCACGATGGTGCAGATGGAAGGCGAGAAAATGCGCAACACCTTGCTCGCGGCGATTTCCCACGACCTGCGCACGCCCTTGACCACCCTGATCGGCGCGGCCGATACCGCCCTGCCCCATGCGCCGCCGGGGCCGCTGACCGCGTTGCTGCACGGTATTCATGAGCAGGCGACTTCGATGCAACGCCTGATCGAAAACCTGCTGGACATGGCCCGCATGCAGGAGCGCGGTGTGCGACTCAACCGGCAATGGCATCTGCTGGAAGAAATCGTCGGCAGCGCCCTGCGCCAGTTGCGTGAACCACTGGCCCGGCATGTGGTGAACACGACGCTGGACCCTCAATTACCGCTGGTGGAAGTCGACGCGCTGCTGATCGAACGGGTGCTGGTCAACCTGCTGGACAACGCCGCCAAATACACCCCGCCTGGCACGGTCATCACCGTTACCGCCCGTTCCGTTTCCGACAGCATCCTGCTGGAAGTCAGCGACACCGGCCCGGGCAGCGCGCCGGCCAATCTGTTCGAACCGTTTGCCCGTGGCCAGCAGGAATCCTCGGTCGCCGGAATCGGCCTGGGCCTGGCCCTGGCCAAGCGCATCGTCGAAGCCCACGGCGGGCGCATCGAAGCCAGACCCGGCAGCGAGCGCGGCATGCATTTCGTCATCACTTTACCGGCGGGTACTCCGCCCCCAATGGACGCCCTATGAGCACTGCACGCATTCTGATTGTTGAAGACGAGGCCAACATCCGCCGTTTTGTCGGCATCGCCCTGCAGGATGAGGGCTTCCAGGTGTTCGAGGCCGACAGCGTCAAACGCGCGTTGATCCACGCTTCCAGCCGTCAGCCGGACCTGGTGATCGTCGACCTGGGCCTGCCGGACGGCGACGGCAAACAGCTGATCAGCGAGCTGCGGGGATGGCTGGCGGTGCCGATCCTGGTGTTGTCGGCGCGGGATCGCGAAGAGGAAAAAGTCGCCGCCCTGGATGCCGGCGCCGATGACTACCTGACCAAACCCTTCGGCGTACCCGAGTTGCTCGCGCGCATCCGTGCGCAACTGCGCCGTCATGGGCAGACCGGCACCGTGGCGGCCACCAGCAAGGTGGCGTTTGGCGATATCGAGGTGGACCTGGCGACCCATGAAGTGTGGCGCCAAGGCCTGCCGGTGCACCTGACGCCCATCGAATACCGCCTGCTGTGCGCGATGATTCGCGGGCAGAGCCGGGTGCTCACCCATCGGCAGTTATTGCTTGAAGTGTGGGGACTGGACTACGTGGACCGCGCCCACTATCTGCGGGTGCATATGGCGCATCTGCGGCAGAAGCTGGAGGCCGACCCGGCCCAGCCGCAGTACTTCATCACCGAGTTGCAGGTGGGCTACCGACTGGTGGGCTTGTGAACAGATGCGCGGCGGCGAAATCGACAAACACGCGAATTTTCGGCGAGAGGTGCCGGCTGGATGGCCACAGGGCCCAGAACTGGCCCTGGTCATCGGAATGGCCGTCGAGCACGGTTTCCAGTTGGCCCTGGGCGAGGGCTTCGCGCGCCAGGAAGTCTGGCACGTAGGCAATCCCATGGCCGTCCATCGCGGCCCGGAGCATGGCCTCCATGTTGTTCAGGGTCAGCGCGGTGGGCAGGCGCAACTGGGTAATGGCCGGGTTGGCGGACAAGGTCCAGTCCATGATTTTGCCGGTGGTGGCGAAGCGGTAACGCAAGCACGGGTGATGCTCCAAATCGCTCAGGGACTCTGGCCGACCGTTGGCCCGCAGGTACTCGGGTGATGCGCACAGCACAAACCTGAACGGTCCCAGTTTGCGGGCCATCAGGGTCGAGTCCGCCAGGCCACCGCTGCGGATGACCACGTCGAAGCCCTCCTCGATCACGTCCACCAGATGGTCGTTGAAATCCAGCTCCAGTTCGATCTCGGGGTAGGCTTTGCGGAACGCCATCATGTGCGGAAAGAGAAAGCGATAACCGATGGTGGGCAGGCTGACCCGCAGTTTGCCCCGGGGTGCCTGCATCGCATGGGAAAGCATGGCGCGGGCGTCTTGCAGGTCGTCGAGAATTTTCCGACTGCGCTCGTAGAACAATTGGCCTTCGGCGGTGAGGCTGACCTTGCGCGTACTGCGGTGCAACAGCCGCACATTCAGTGACGCCTCAAGCTTGGCGACATTCTTGCCCACCGCCGAAGCGGAAATCCCCATCGCCCGGGCCGCGCCGGTGAAGCTCAGGGCCTCTGCCGTTTTCACGAAGGCGATCACGCCGCTCAAGTTATCGGTCACGTCATTGCATCCATCCAGTCCGTTATGAACGGAATGTAAGCCCGTTTATCCGTGATTGCATCCTGATTAGAGTCTTTTAATCTTCAAACTCGCGGGAATGCCCCTATGACCACTACAACCGAATCTGCGCCCGCCCATGGCCGATATTCCATCCTGGCGGCCATTTGCCTGGCCGCCCTGGTATTGCCCATGAGCTTTACCGGCGGCGCCGTCGCCACGCCCTTTATCGGCCAGGCATTTGCCGCCCAGCCCAGTCAGCTGGCGTGGATCACCAACGCATTCATGCTGAGTTTCGGCAGCCTGTTGATGGCCGCCGGCACCCTCGCCGACCTGTATGGGAGAAAGCGTCTTTTCTTGTGGGGCATGGCGCTGTTTACCGTGGTCTCCTTGCTGCTGGCAGTGGCACCGGGGATTTTCTGGCTGGATGTGTTGCGTGGCGTGCAGGGCGTCGCGGCGGCTACGGCATTGGCCAGTGGCTGTGCGGCGCTGGCCCAAGAGTTCGACGGGCACGCCCGTACCCGCGCCTTCAGCTTGCTGGGCACCACATTCGGTGCAGGCCTGGCGTTTGGGCCATTGCTGTCGGGGGTGCTGATCGAGCACTGGGGCTGGCGCTCGATTTTTCTCGGCACTGCATTATTGGCCGGTATTTCGCTGCTGTTTGCCGCGCCCAAAATGCGTGAAAGCCGCGACCCGCAAGCGCTGCGGCTGGACACCGCTGGTGTACTGACGTTTTCCGCGATGCTGGTGGCCCTGACCACGGCGGTGATCCTCGCGCCGGAGCACGGCTGGACGTCGCCGCTGGTTGATGCCCTGCTGATCGCGGCGGCGGTGTTTTTGCTGGTGTTTATCCTCGTCGAAAACCGCTCCAGCCAACCGATGCTGGAGCTGCGGCTGTTTCGCTTCCCGCGTTTTATTGGCGTGCAGCTCCTGCCGATCGGTACCTGTTACTGCTACATCGTGCTGATCGTGTTGCTGCCCCTGCGGTTTATCGGTGTGGAAGGCGCCAGCGCGCTGGACGCGGGTTTGATGATGCTCGCGTTATCGGCACCGATGCTGGTGGTGCCGATGATCGCCGCATCGCTGACCCGCTGGCTCTCAGCAGGACGGTTGTGTGCCATTGGCTTGCTGATCGCGGCGGTGGGCCTGTGGGGATTAAGCCTGGCCAACCAGCCTGCGCAGACCATCGCCGCAATGCTGGTCATCGGGATCGGCACCGGGCTGCCGTGGGGTTTGATGGATGGTTTGGCGATCAGCGTGGTGCCCAAGGAGCGCGCGGGAATGGCGGCGGGGATTTTCAACACCACCCGCGTGGCCAGTGAAGGCGTGGCGCTGGCGATCACGATGGCAGTATTGGGCGCATTGGTGGCACATCACCTGAAGGGTCTCGCAGGGGCCGACGTGTCAGTGATTGCCCAAGGCCTGGTCATGGGCAACGTGCAACTGGCCTCGGCCGCCCTTCCGCTGGAAGCACTGCGCAGCGCCTACATCGCGGGGTTCAACACCTTGCTGCAACTGCTCGCGGGATTCACCGTGCTGACGGCGTTGGTGGTCCTGGCCTTCATGGGGCGAAACAGCATTGCACCCGTGCAAACCGAACCGGGCATTCAGTCGTTGAGCTGAATCCAAGGCACAAAAAAGCCCGCTCAATGAGC
>NZ_JACARS010000176.1:0-6617 GCF_013386485.1 Pseudomonas sp. P7758
AGGGTAGCGTGGTGGTGGGGTGGGTGCAACTGGGGAAATAGTTGTTTCGTTTTGCTGCTGCCGGGCTTGGTTCTGGCGGCCTGAATATGAGTCTGTCGCGTCTTCTCAAAACGCTGAGCTTGAAGGGCAGGTTTGCCATTCCTGCAGCCAGTTCAGGATGCAAAATCATGCGGCTCGTGCAGTTATGTCGTTTTATGGATACGTCATAATTATTGGCTACCCATAATTTGGCATAAAAGTCGGAAGGGCGAACGCATCACTAGTGTGGTGCTCATCGACAATCAGATGTCATCCGATAGACGACGCAATCCGCCGCAGCGTAGAACGACAATTCCCCGAACTCACCGGCGGTTACCACCTGCCACGCTTTACCCGGGTTGTCGCCGTGGCTGACGCGCCCGCCGGCGCCGGGATCTGCGACGACTTCCGGCCGCGCTACGCTGTCGACATCGAGGTCATGGGGCCGGATGGCGAGCCAGATACCAAGCTGCCGATCCTGGCCGGTGTGCCGTTGCCGCTGCCCACTGGTGGCGAGGAAATGGGCATCTATGCGTTCCCTGAGGAAGGCACCCAAGTGGTGGTGTGCTTTGCCTACGGCCTGCCACACAAGCCCTATATCCAAACCATTTTGCCCCACGGCCTGAGCATGCCCAGCGTGCCGAAGGGTGACCAAGTGTGGCAGCACAGCGAGGCCTGCCAGCAGCGTGTCGACGCGGACGGCAACTGGCTGCGCCAGACTGACGGCAAGATCCTGGACAAGGCGATCGAGCGGGAAGTGGAAGCGATGGGCAACACCGAGCGGTACCAAAGCCACACCAGGACCGTGGACGATCATTCAACCGAGTCGGTAGGGGGTATCAAGACTCTTGAAGCCCTGGGCGCGCTGAAGCTGCTGTCGGGCGGATCTGCGAGCCTGGCGGCGGTGGATGATCTACACCAGGCGACCGGGCGGGACTTGAACCTGGTGGTGGGGCAGAAGCACAACGCCACGGTGGGCGGCGACATGGAGGAAAGGATTCAGGGACTGCGTAAGAGCGTAGCGGCGGTCAGCCAGCGACTAGTGGCGCCCAAGACCTGGTTGGGGTCCGAGGGGGTGAACGTGCTGCAGGTGCTGTGTGATTTGCTCGATCTGGTGCAGCAGATGAACATCCAACTGGCGAGTCATACTCATGGGCCTACACCGGCACCTGGTAACGCTGCTGCGTTTACGGATAATTCGGGTAAAGCGATGATTTTGTCCAGTCGAACTAAGTCGATCACTCTCTGACGCTACTCCGAGGAGATGAGTCGGTGGTAAGTGGAGGGGCGCGTACCGTACGATGTTGAAAGCGGATCCAAAACACATGGTCAAAATTAGGGACAATCATGAGCAGCACAGTCAGCATATTCGAATCTATTCCTGGACCGGTGTGGGGGGTTATTGGTGCTGTAGCGGGTGCTACGCTTACATCGATTACTAACTTGGTCGCTAACTTTGGCAATAACAAACGGCTATCTCTTCAGCTTGCGCATGATGCGAAAGAAAAAAATATTGACCGGATGAATAATCTTCGCCGAGAGATCTATCTGTCGGCTGTCGCAGAAATGACTAAGGCCAGTAGTTATTTTGGAAAGCTTCCGCACGAAGACCCTAGCAATCAGAATGTTGCTGCTGGACTGGAGGGCTTATATGTTGCAGCGGCCAAGCTGTCGTTGGTTGCCCCGCCAGGGACACAAGAAGCAGTTGACAGCCTCGGCGTGGAATATTGGAAGCTCACACATAAGGTGATAGTTGCGCTTTCGCCAATGCAAACGTTAAAAGCAGAAATGAATCTCTATGGAGGTATGTACGACCAAGCAATGATTGACGTCAAACGAGTAATCGGAGCGATGAATAATCTACGGGAGGGTGGCTGTCCAGATGAAAATGCTATGTTTGGACTGAAGGAGAGTTTTGATTTTTTGAGTGGTCAGGCCGCTGAATTCTCCCAAAATAGGCAAGTGGCAACTAGTGAGTTTTATGAGCTGTGTGCAAAATACAATCACGAACTTATGGTAGATATGAAGCCGCTAGCAATACTTCAAGCAAAAGTGGTGATTGCTATACGGCAGGACTTTGGGATTGAAACGGACGAGGCTCGCATGATGGCTCATATGGAACGGCAGTGGAGTACGGTGTCTGAAGCGGTCGATCAAGCAAGTTCACAAGTCGTTTAAGTGGGTATGTAATTGAGCCGGCTTAATTGCCGGCTCAGTTTGGAGGAGATTTATTTCGTTACTAAGGCACTACTGATATGTCGTCGGGTCATATTGGATATAGATAAATTCTTTTTGGATAGCCCAACCCTCACGTTATCCCAGTCCAGAATGATCATTGTCGGTGTTTCGACTGGAGTATTGGGCCTTTCTATGAAAGCGCCAATAGGGAATGATGCTCCGTCGTTTAGGTCACTATGCTTTTTTAAATATTCTTCTATTGTGTTTCTTGCGCCGTCTACGTTTTCGCGTATGGTTTTTCGTACTTCTTCATGTACGTGACTAATGGCGCCAATGTATGATCGTGCACCTTTTTTTAGGTCGAATTTTTCGGGAAGTTCGTTAAGTACAGCTTTTTTGAATTTAGGGTTCTCCGCTAAAATTTTCTTTTCTGCATATATTTCTAGATTGAAAACTAGCTGATCTACTTTTTTATTGTCGTCTATGGTCCAGCTGCTAGGTGCACTAACGGTGTGTACAGCTAAGCCACTATGGTTGACATGGTTTCTGAGAATTTCCATAGCTCGATAGTCTAAGCATTCATCATAATGCTTACTTAGCAGCGCGCCAATTGAAGCCTCTGTCTCAGAGCTATTGCTGGAACACTTCGCCGCGAGGCCAGCTACTAGTTCGGTATATTTTCTTCCGGTTGATAAAAAATTCACCAGTCTGCGATTTAGAGTTGATAGGACCTCATAGGTGCGATTGTAGTCATAGTGAATGCTATTAACTAAGTTGTCTAATGTTATTGTTAATTGTTCTTTTTCGAACTCCATGTAATTGCATAGTGCGACATCGTACTTTTCTTCTATATTTAGTGCGTCGCTTAATATGCGCCGGGCTTTAATTAGAAGTGCGTACTCGCTCCACTCAAGAGCTAACGTTTTATTTTTGTCGAGAGTTACAGATCCAAGATAATACTTTGCTTCAACGTCCATGCTGGATACTCAGAATTTTAGTCAGTTGATTCTCAAGAATTGAAACAGAAATTCAGGGTGCACGGTGATTTTTATGCCAAGCGGCACCACCAGGACTGTGCGTACGCACATCCGTCTATGTACTCAATACCGCTCAACACAAAACCGGTCGGCGCCATTCCCGACAGTGTCGCGTCCTGCAGTAAAGGGAGGGGGTCTGGTTCGAGCGGCATTCCTTTGGACACTCTCGCTACGTTTGAGCTACGTCCCAGCTCTGGCGATAGTTGTGCGTTAACAAGAACGTTTCCCCTAATCGCTGGGTAGCGCCTTCTTTCTAGCGGGCTCAGAGCCACGCCTTTGCTCCGCATGGGTGTGATCAGCATATGCATAAGAAGTCCGCCTATTCCTCGCCTGGTTCATCCAGAAGCGCTTCCACGGCATAAGCCAAAGCACAATCCGCTTGCTCAAGAAGATCGCTTAGCCCATCTCGGTCGATCAGATTTGCTCTGTGTAGCGCGTGAGCCTCATCCACCAGCACCTTATGGTGGGCACCTGGATGCCTGATTAGTGCTTGCTTGTCCCGCAGGAATGACATCCAGGTCTGAATCGTCCACGCCTCAACAGGGTTACTTGGGCTCATTACCGATACCTGCACTATGTACTGTATATGTGAACAGTATATTGGCGTGCTATCGCGCAGGGGAGGGATCCGACGAAGTGCTGGTCGGCCTGTCGGGTGAAACTCTGGCGTGAAGAAAAAATCGGCTGAAAAAGCACTTATCCCCCTCCCGCCGACGGGGTTTGCGTCCTTTTGTGCAATCCAGGATGTAGTGCAAACGAACCTGCAGCCCAGAAGGGCCAAGGCGCTCCGCGGGCGATCGGCAGTTTCACAGATTGTAAATTTTTGAAGAAAAGTACGGTGCGGTTGCACAGGGGGGCTGCAGGCGATCACGAACGGGGCAGAGCTGGAGGCCCGGGTTTCATTGAGTCGAAAATATAAAAACATTCGAACTAGGGAGTTTTCAGAATCGCAACCGGTAGAAAGTGCACGTCATTGCAGTTAAAAGGCGTGTCTCAGCCTATGCAGGGAGTCGCCCGCCGGCTGGGCCTGGCAGGCTGATTAAGTTCGGGAGAGGGGTTTCAAGCTTTTGCAGCGGCGCCGCGTACATGAGGAAGGGCAGCGAGGCGTTCCAGGCGGGCGAATTCCGCTTCTACCAACGGGACCAGCAACTGGTTCAATGCGCCTTCAAGTATCTCGGCCTGATGTTGAGTCAGTCGTTTTACTGTGCCGGTCACGCCGCTTGCGCAGCACACGCAATCGGGATCAATCCCAAGGATGTCCAGCGCACCATCTATATAGCCCCGTAGGTAGTCAGCGCGGTTGAACAGAATCAGGCTGGCCGGCCCTTCCTGGTAGTCCCAATGGACCTCCCATAGGGTGCCTTTCTTGATGACTTCAATTTTTGGAATGGGAGCGACGGAGCTAGGCTTTTTCATGGTGTTCTCCGGATTAAAGTCACGAGGCGAGAGCAGTCTGGGGTGGCGGGCCTGAAGGGCTGCTGAAAACTTTTTCCAGGTACACCCCCTCCTGACACGTAAGTGGCGTCAGCGGGGCGAAAAACGCCTGAAAAGCCCCGGATTCATTGGGGGGCGCCACTTACAGTCACGTCATCAAAAAGTCTAAGCTAGGAGCGCATCTGAAAAAACCCCTTTAAAAACAGTAGGTTGAGAACGTCCTCACTTACAGTCACGAACTGTTCGGCGCCGACACTGATCTGACAGTCTACTTACGGTTTAGAAATGGTTCTAAGCTATTGAAATATAAGGGATAGAGATAGATAAAAAATCTGACTTACACTTCTTACGCACTTTTGATGTGCACACCGGAAAAATTTTCTCGTATGTAGAGAGGGTGACGCTCGACGTGTTCAGACAGTACCGTGGCACTAGATTTGCGGGGCCATTGATTAACCCGCCTGTCGATCGATATCTGCTTCCAGGCTCTGGGTAACACTTCCGAATATGGTTGTTCGCTTGGTCGCAGATCTGTGTAGCACCACGTGCAAGTGAATGAATATTTGGGTTTACTCAAGAGCCTCTGTAACGAGGCTCTTCGGATATCTGCGCCTTGTAAAGAACCTGCTGGTGATCCACATGCCTGAAACGGCACCCGCGAAGGAGTAGAAGATAAGCCCGGTATCTGCTGTCTGAGAAAAGAATGAAGGTCGCGGGGCATAGATAGCAGAGAGGTAGATCGACACGAACACGATGAACGGGACTACATCTGAGGCAATGGCGCCTAGTTTTCCGGTTTTTTTCTTTTGGGGCTTGGGGCGAGTGAATTGACCAAAGTTCCGGATGCCCGCTGGAAGACCTTTCAAGGTGCCCTTAATAAGAGGGTGCCGATCAGTACTGGTATGCAGAATCTCCACCACAACCCCATCGTTTGCATCGAGGAAATTGAAAGTGAATCCCATCTCATTAAAAATGTGATCTGGAAGTTCGCGGAATGAGAAATCGTTTACCGCACGACTGGACCTCACTATCGAGATGGATAGGATTTTGCCGTCGTCTCCTACGCGGAACCGGAGGGGGTCCTTATCAACAATGTCTGCACCACTAACGGTGTTCTCGCCGCTGTTCCAGAAAATCAGTGTGGATTTGGTTAGACGGGGAATGCTCATGCCGTCGTATTGAACGACTATCTCTGGTGGCAGCGCGTCTGAGGCGCTCCCCAGGAGATGCTCTCCCAGGTAGACATAGGCCAAGCTGGTTCGTCTGCGAGTCCATAGATATGTAAGGACCGCGAATGTGATGCCTGCAATCCCAAGCAACGTGCCAAGCCAGCTTTTGTCCAGGAGGCCCTGTGCATAGTCGATCCACGACATTACCGTATCCCTACAGACGATGAGGAAGCGAAAACTGGTTGCTTGTTACGTGCCTTGTTACGTATGACACAAAAAACAAAGGCCTGCATCGCTGCAAGCCTTTGTTTTTAAATGGTGCCGGCACCAGGAGTCGAACCCGGGACCTACTGATTACAAGTCAGTTGCTCTACCAACTGAGCTATACCGGCGTGTTAGGGCGACGATTATAGCGATTGGCAAGCATCTGTAAACCCCTGAATTCTGACTATTTTTGCAACCGACCGGGTTTTCTCTGCGCGGCCTCGTTTCAGCCACCCCAACCCCGCCAATCCCATGCGCTGGATCACTGGAAAGGCCTGCGTGCAGAAAGCGGCAAGTGCCAGTTCCTGTCCTGGAACAACAACCTCAAGCCCGACGGCCGCTTCACCATCACGTTTTTCCGCGATGCGCAGCAAACCCAGCCAATTCAAACCGAGAACGGCACCTGGTGTGGCGGCGGACCCGACCGACGATTGCCAGGAGGATTATGAGTTCACCGAGCACCGTATTCGCGGTTAATCCCATTTAGCTTCAGATGAGGTTTTGTGGCGAGGGAGCT